>CADBOW010000168.1 GCA_902796375.1 uncultured Lachnospiraceae bacterium
TCTCTGTTCACCTGCCGGTCTTCGTCAAGCGCTTCATAACTGATCTTTACAATTGCAATCTCATCCTGACTGTTCAGGAAGGTATAATATGCATTATTACCATCGCCCCCCAGGAAGAGCCTGGTATATTCCTCCGGAGGCATTTTGGCCACTTCTCCTACCCGGGCCTGCTGAATCGTTTTTCCGTTCATGGGATCCGGGATGGATGACGCATGCTCCATGGCCCAGCTCCGAAGCTCCCCGACTGTGGTCACATTCCGTTTCTGCAATTCCTCAGGCTCTGTTTTCAGTAGAATCTCCAGCGCCTCATCCGGTGTGATCTCTACCATCTTCTTCCAGTTCTTCTGCAGTGAGGCATCCAGTATCTCCCGGGCCAGACTTTCCGGCGTATTCTTCGTCCTGAACACAAAAAACCAGAGACACAGCCCGCCTGCCACCAGGACAACCGCTGCGATGAGAGCGATCACAAGTCCCTTTCTGTTCTTTTTCCGAGTCACCTCGTTCTGCATTGCCTCGCTCTGCATTGCCTCGTTCTGCGTCATCACATTCTGTTCTTCCATTTCCATTTTATCAACTCCCTCTGCTATACTCCCCACCGGCGGAAGAAAACCAATTCTCCGATACAGTATAACAGACCTGCACCATGATTACTATTCTGTTTTCGGAATTCCTGTCAGTTCCACTGCACTGCTCTTCTCCAGATCAGCGATCCTCTTCACTCTGGAAATGGCAATGGCGATCACTGCCAGGCCGATGCCGGACGCCGTAATGGTAAGCGCCGCGCCCTTTCCCACACCGCCGCCGGTGAGCGAACCCACTGCATCCGCCGTGATGCCGGAGAGCGCATAGGAGACCACATAGCCCAACTGGGAGATGAAGCCGATGAAGCCCCAGACTCTTCCCTGGAACTCCTCCGGGATATTGGTCCTGGCCAGGTAATCCAGACTGTTGTTGGCGACGGGCAGCGCCGCAAAGAATACAAAGCCGAACATGGCGATCAGCACCGGATGATCGAATACGCCGAAGAAGGCCATTCCGATACCGGAAATGAACAGGCCGATGCACAGCATTTTCGTGAAGTTTTTCCTTATACCTCTGACACCGAGGATCACTCCCGTGAAGAGCATGCCCGAAGCCGCAACCGATTCAATGATCCCCAGGGTTTTGGAATCCGCGAAGGACAGAACGAAGGGTTCCCCCAGCACCTGGAATACACCCATGAACATGGTCACCGCCGAGGAAAGCAGAATGAGAAGGAACATGCCCTTCTTCTCTGTGATCACATCCCAGCCTTCCTTCATGCTCTTCAGGAAGGGCTTTCTCTCCACCGGCTTTACCGCAATGTTCTTTCTCACCACTGCCGCCGAAAGGATGGTCAGGAAGAAGGTGCAGATGTCGATGATCAGGATCACCCTGATATTGCTGAAGGCCAGGATGAAACCGGCCAGTACCGGAGAGAAGAGATATCTGGCGCTACCCGCCATGGACACCAGTCCATTTGCCCTGGAATACTGTTCCTTGGTGAGAAGGTCCGTGATGGTAGCCGTAAATGCGGGTTCCAGCAGCGCCGAGAATACGGAGCTGATGATCACGCCCAGATAGATCTGCCAGAGCCGGGCTTCCCCGCTCATCATGCAGAGCAGGATGAACAGCACCCCCAGGCCGGAGCATCCGTCTCCGATCATCATAAGCAGCCGCCTGTCATACCGGTCTGCCAGCACCCCGGCAGGCACCTTCAGCAGCAGACCCGGCAGGAACGCCAGCAGGGTCATCAGGGCCATACCGGAGGCATTTCCGGTCTGCTGAAAGATGTAGATTCCCAGACCGAAGCTGGTGAGGCCGCCCCCGATGGAGGACACAAGCTCCCCCGCCCACAGCAGCATGAATTTTCTGTAATTATTATTCTTCTGATCCTTCATAATCCGTCTCCTTATCGAGTCTCTGTCATCAGAACCCATTATAGGGAGACTTTATTAAACAATCCTTAAGAAAAAAAAGGAGGACTGCTTCCACGGACATTCTGTCCGTGCAAACAGCCCTCGGATGGTAAAGGATTATGTATTACTCTTCATAGAATGATACCTGACCGTTGGCATCCACATTGAATGCGGTAAGATCCGTCATCAGGTAATCCATGTAAATGTCCTCCACGATAAATGCGTACATGAAATCGCCTTCATCCATCAGACCATAGTCCAGCTTCAGATCTCCGCTGACGGTATATTCAGCGCCTTCATATTCCGACTCGGTCATATTATCGTCCATGGTAATGCTGGTATAAAGCGGAACGATCTTATCTCCGTCCTTCAGCTTCTTGAAGTCTCTGGAAGCCGCACCGCTTTCTGCAAAGCCGTCCCATGCTCCCTCGATCTTGATGGTCCCGTCCGCTATGGTCTGGCGGATCCGGAGATTCGTCTTCTGACCGTTCAGCTTAATGGGGGATGTGAATATTACATATTCATCATTCTTGTCGACGATCAGCGTAGACAGGTTCTGTCCGTCGGGAAGTGACATCCAGTAGCCGTCAAACATATCCTTGAAGGTTCCCTTCTCCCAGTCGCAGTCCACGTCGTAGGTATCACCCAGCATCAGAACCTCATTGTCATTCAGCACCTGATATACATTTGCATATACATCCGAGGTGTGATCCAGGGAGTATTTGGTAAGTGTAAAGCCAAATACATTTTCTTTGTCCATGGAAGCCTTCCGGAGGAATTTGATATGCTTGCTTTCACCGCTCTTCTTGTAATTGTCCGCATAATCGAAATGATTCGTCTCTGTCGGCTTGCTCCGATAGGTTTTGGTGTTCGAATCATAGTCATATTCGGAATTCCATTTCCAGTTTCCGTCCGCATCATAGAGATCTGCGTCACTGTAATCACCGCTCACCTTCTTGGAAGATGAATATTGGTAATTCTGGAAATTCATACTCTTTGTCTTCGTTCCGGAGGAAGCTGCTTTGTCCACGGATTCATCGGTTTCTTCGGACTCATCCGTTCCCTCGGACTCATCTGTTCCTTCGGATTCATCCGTTCCCTCGGACTCATCCGTTCCTTCGGACTCATCCGTTCCTTCGGACTCATCCGTTCCCTCGGACTCATCCGTTCCCTCGGACTCATCCGTTCCTTCGGATTCATCAGATCCTTCAGAATCATCCGACACCTCGATGGGTTCCCATTCTTCGGTCTCGGCATTATATTTGTAGTAGGTTTCCAAAGCTTCCTGATAGCAGTACTGCACATCGTCCTCAGTGAAATAGTATACACCGTTCTTCTCATCATGATACATCTGGCAGTCCTGCTCCGCCTGCTGATTGTTCTCATCATTGCTGTAATAAGCAGCACTGTAATCCTGGCGGTCGATGAAGGACATGTAATAGGGGCTCACACAGATGTCATTGAAGGTCTTCAGCTCCTCCGATCCACGTACCGACAGAGGATAGTATACAGAAATGCCGCAGGCATTCGGATGATTTGCGCCATGGATCTTATAGAGCACCGCATCATTGATGGCACTGATCACCGCATCCGCATTCGTGGAATAGCTGCTGCAGGCGCTTACGATGGCTCCCAGATCCAGCATGTTCGAATAACCCTCGTTATCATTGTTGGATCCGAAATTCTCAGCGCTCTGAATCTGCCGGATCATATCGGACAGCGCATCAGCCGACTCGCCCTGCTCATAGATATCCTTGGCAAATGTATTAAAGCTCTTCACCACCGCATCCAGCTTGGACAGGTCAAGAACAGCCAGTGTACATACATCGCAGTCTCCTGCCGCTTCACAGCCGGAATAGAAGGAATCGCAGACCGTCGGTCCCAAATCCGCTCCGGTAGCACCCGGATTCTGCGCCAGATAGTTACCGATCTCCACATAGTTCCAACCGGCACCCGGCTCCAGCTCTTCCGATCCGTACATATAATTAGCGTAGTTGGCAAGGATGTTCGCCGCTTCGATATTTCCCATCAGGCAGGCATCAAAGCCTATGAACTCCCATTTCTCGGTCATATACTGCTGTGCAGTGAGAAGAGCACTGTCGATCTCCCGAAGGGTCAGTGCATCATTTTCATGCTGCTCATCAAAGCATACGCCGTAAATACTTCCGTTTCCATGATCCCAGAGGATAAGTCCCATATTATCTGCCGGGTAGTTCTGGACGCCCCAGGTCAGATAATCCGTCAGTGTACCGGGATCTCCCATGCTGACGTCATCGCTTTCATAAACACTCGTGATATCACCGTTCTCAACCACAAAACGCTGTGACTTATCCGTAGAAATGCTGTCATAATTCCATTTACTTGACCCTCCGGTCTGAACTACGAACCGAACCTTCTCACTTGCGGTTGCCTGAGCCATCTCGGAAAGATCCGATACAGCTGCTCCGTTGCCGGACTCCAGATCCGATCCGCACAGATATACGAAGATCGTCCAGGTCCCGTCCTCTCCCATAGCCTTTCCTTCAATCTCCGGCCGGGTAATGGTCATCTCTCCGCTGTCCTTATTCACACTCATCTGCATAGGAGTCACTTCTGCCGCTCTGGTCACTGCTCCGGTATCCGCTTCCGCGCCTTCCTCCGTACCAGCCTCCGAACCTGAAGTACTCTTGGAGGAATCGTCGGATCCCGTTGAGGATTCCGAGGATCCGCAGGCCGCAAGTCCCAGGATCAGACTGCCCGCCAATACGGAAGCCATGAGTTTTTTTCTAAAATAGTGTTTCTTCTTCATAGTAAAACCTTCACACCCTTCCTGTTTTTTCTCCCGGTCCGCAGCTCCTTAGAAGAAGTTTCCAAGGCTGAAGCCGGTCGGCATCGGGATCGTAAACATATATACCATGGCAATGATCATAAGGATCACCGCTACAACAAATACGATAAACCGATTCGGAATATTCTTGAATATACCCACAATACCAAGAAGGAACAGAACCAGAGAATAGATCACGGTTACCAGATTGTAGGTATCTCCGTTCTTATTATCCTGCTTTCCTTCTTCCAGAAGTGCCTGTGACTCATCATATTTCTCCTGCGCTTCCTTATAATAGCTGTCAACATATCCTTCCTTCATGAAGGGCGTTACATCTTCTTTCTGATCAAACGCCCACTCGATGGCATCCTGAAATTCCTCAGTACAGCTGTCTGCAATGACCTGCTCTATCTTCTCCTCGATCATCTGCGTCTGTGTGGTATCATTCTTTAATTCTGCCAGAGCCAGATCAAATTTATACTCCGTAATGACATTCCATGTCATCATATCCTGGACCAGACTTTGGGATGCCTCATTATACATGGAATTCGCGTCTGCTGCAGCATTGTTGCTCTGAGCATAATTCGTTGCCTGATTACCGCCATGCAGCGATCCGATCCATGTAGCCCATGCAGTAAGCACTGCCGTAACACCAAGGAAGATCGCGATCAGCATTTCCAGCCTGGATTCACTGATGAATGACTTTTTCTTCGGTGCTTCCTCAGGTGTGCTTGCAGCTACTTCTTTTGTCTCTTCATTCGACATAATCTACCTCCTCACGCATTTCATCCCGGATCCTTCCCTGCATCCGCAGGATACCGGCACCTGTTCTAAGAAAGAAAAGAGGTGTGGAACTTTTCGGCTCCACACCTGTTTTCCATTACGTTAAAGCCTGACATATGAAGCTCGGATTACTCCTCAACAGCTTCCTCGCCGCCTTCAGCGCCGCCTTCTTCTGCGCCGCCTTCTGCCGGTGCCTCTTCAGCACCGCCTTCTTCAGCACCACCTTCTTCAGCACCACCTTCTGCCGGTGCAGCCTCGCCAAAGGTATAGGATCCTTTCTCTGCTACATACTCGGAACCATTATCAAACTTGAATGTAAGA
>CADBOW010000169.1 GCA_902796375.1 uncultured Lachnospiraceae bacterium
CGGACTGTGCTGAGGATTATTGAGACGTGCGGCGGTATCATCGCGGGGGCAGGAACCCTTTTGACCTTGTTTTGACCCTGGTATCATAAATGACAAAATATTATCAGTTGGAGGAATACTATGTTAGACATCCGTTTTTTACGTGAGAACCCGGACCTGGTAAAGGAGAACATCAGGAAGAAATTTCAGGATCGTAAGATCCCCATGGTAGATCAGGCCATCGAGCTGGATCAGAAGAGAAGAGATAATCAGGCAGAAGCAGATCAGCTCCGTGCCGATAAGAATAAGATCTCAAAAGAGATCGGAAAATACATGGCCCAGGGAGATAAGGCTGCTGCAGAGGAAACAAAGCGGAAGGTTGCCGCATTTTCCAAGAGACTGGCCGAGCTGGAGGACGAGGCTCCGAAGATCGAAGAGGAGCTGCGGAAGATCATGCTTGTGATCCCGAATATCATTGATCCTTCCGTTCCCATCGGAAAGGATGACAGTGAAAATGTTGAGGTTGAAAAGTTCGGTGAACCTGCGGTTCCTGATTTTGAGATTCCCTATCATACGGATATCATGGAACGACTGGCAGGCATTGATCTGGATGCCGCAAGAAAGGTTGCCGGAAATGGATTCTATTATCTGATCGGTGATATCGCCCGGCTGCACTCAGCAGTGATTTCCTATGCCCGGGACTTCATGATCGGAAAAGGCTTTACCTACTGCGTTCCCCCCTTCATGATCCGAAGCGATGTGGTAACCGGTGTAATGAGCTTTGATGAAATGGAATCCATGATGTACAAGATTGAGGGAGAGGATCTCTACCTTATTGGTACCAGTGAGCATTCCATGATCGGAAGATTTATAGATTCCATGATCGAAGAACCCACACTTCCTCTGACGCTGACCAGCTATTCTCCCTGCTTCCGTAAGGAAAAGGGTGCTCACGGCATCGAGGAGAGAGGCGTATACCGGATCCATCAGTTTGAGAAGCAGGAGATGATCGTCATCTGCAAACCGGAGGAATCCATGGACTGGTTCCATAAGCTGTATTCCTACACGGTGGAGCTGTTCCGCAGTCTGGATATTCCTGTTCGTACACTGGAATGCTGCTCGGGTGATCTGGCCGATCTGAAGGTAAAATCCATTGATGTGGAAGCATGGTCTCCGCGTCAGAAGAAATATTTTGAAGTAGGAAGCTGCTCCAACCTGGGAGATGCTCAGGCACGCCGTCTGAAGATCCGGGTTAAGGGAGAGGATGGTAAAAAGTATCTGGCACACACCCTGAATAACACCGTAGTTGCTCCTCCGCGGATGCTCATCGCATTTTTGGAGAACAATCTGAATGAGGATGGTTCCGTTCGGATTCCTGAAGTACTCCGTCCTTATATGGGTGGCACAGACCGGATCACACCAAAACAGTAAACGGAGATTCTTTCCATATGAATCAATACTTTCGATCCATCGGATTCAGTAAAACTAAATCATTGCAGCAAATGGACCGCCTTCAGAAGGAGGTTCTCAGAAATCCGGATCGACGCAGCGTAGTCAGCAATTCTCTGAATCGATCTCTGGTTCAGCTTGCCAAGGATTACTGCAAAGGGGGATATGGTATCTCCATCATCGGGGAAATGGATTCCGACGGTACATTTCTGCCGGAATACTCTTTCCCTTATGTGATCCCGGGTGATTATACTTATTCGGATGAGCTTCTGGTGGAGCATCTTACCGACCGGGAGGGCTACTACGGAGTCATCGACAATATCAATCTGTCTGTTATCTTCTTCCTTCAGAATATTGCCGCGATCACGGGTACGCTCTGGCGAGGTGCGCTTCCTGTGGTAATCCCGGTGCGGCTGTCCGGACTGTCCATCTCCGGTGAAGTTCTTCTGCCGGTCAATAAGACGGAAGCGGATATTCAATACGAAGCAAACAAGAGGGCAGAGGAACTTGCCATCATCCGCCGTGTCCGTCACGGTGATTCAAAGACTCTGGAACACATGATGATCCATGAAATGGATGTTAAAGACACCCTGGACCGTCGTATGATCCTGGAGGATGTTCTGACCATCGTGGACAACAGCATGATCCCCTATGGTCTTCAGGGTGACATTTATGATATCATCGGATCCATAGTTCATATCACGGAAACGGAAAATGAACAGACCGGTGAACAGATCCTTCTCCTGGATGTATCCTGCCTGTACTATGTGATCCGCATCGCGATCCATAAGGAGGATCTTGTGGGAGAACCCAGGGTGGGACGCAGATTCCGCGGAGTAACCTGGCTTCAGGGCATGCTGCTTCTTGACAGACCCTTTTGATTTGGATAAAATTGTAAATGGTGTTGTTAATTGCACTTTCGTTCTCGTAGTTTAACGGATAAAACAAGCGCCTCCTAAGCGCTAGCTCCGGGTTCGATTCCCGGCGGGAACATTTTCTTCCCTTATTAGTTTAATTCAATTTACGGAGGTAACACTATGAAGTCAGATGTAATACATGTAACGAGCAAGGGAGCTGGAACAAAGGAAGCCCTGAATCAGGCAGACTCAACCGCAGCATATCGTGGACTTTCCAAGAAAAGCAGTATACAGCTTCGTCTTCTGACAGAAGAAATGATGAGCCTTGTTCACGCCCTGACCGGCGAAAGAGAAGCCGATTTCTGGTTGGAATCAGAAGATACTTCTTTTATTCTTCATCTTCATACCATCACCATTATGAATGCCGAGAAGAGAACACAGCTTCTTTCTTCCTCAACCTCCGGCAAGAATGTAGCAGCCCGGGGTATCATCGGAAAGCTTCGTGATCTTCTGGAGCGTACCATGGAGCCTGCTGACGGATCACTGAATACCTATTACCCCTCCGGATGGATCTACAGCACAGATCCGACTGCCATGTCCGCCTCAACAATGGATGTATGGTCCTTCAATAAGTATCGTGAATCCATTGATGAAGAAAAAGAGAAGGAAGAGTGGGATGAGCTGGAGAAATCCATCATTGCCAATATCGCAGATGAAGTAAAGATCAGTATCGTCGGTGATATCGTAGATGTCTCCGTATACAAGACCTTCAAGGATGCGTAGGATCATCCAGAGTAACTGATAATATCCACAGAATATCCACAGAATTATCCATAGAATTATCCATAGAA
>CADBOW010000170.1 GCA_902796375.1 uncultured Lachnospiraceae bacterium
CCTTCCTCCATACGCTTCTTCGCTGCCGCCTCATCCAGAAGATCGATGGCTTTATCCGGCAGATATCGGTCATTGATATAACGGACCGAATACTGAACCGCTGCCTCCATGGCCTCCTTCGTAATCTCCACCCGGTGATGGTCCTCATAGCGGGAAGCGATACCCTCCAGGATCTCCATGGTCTCTTCCTCTGTGGGTTCCTCCACATAAACCGGCTGGAATCTCCGTTCCAGAGCCGCATCCTTCTCGATGTATTTCCGATATTCCGCTCTGGTGGTGGCTCCGATCACCTGGATCTGTCCACGGGAAAGAGCCGGCTTCAGGATATTGGACGCATCCATGGCCCCCTCTGCCCCACCGGCACCGATGATGGTATGCAATTCGTCTATGAACAGGATCACATTTCCGGCATCGATCACTTCCTGGATCGTCCGTTTGATCCTTTCCTCAAATTCGCCCCGGTACTTGGATCCCGCCACCATACTGCTGAGGTCCAGAGATACGATCCTCTTGTCACGAAGTGACGCGGGAATCGCTCCCTCGTGCATCAGCTGGGTGATCCCTTCCACAATGGCGGTTTTCCCCACGCCTGCCTCACCTACCAGGCATGCATTGTTCTTCCGCCGGCGGCTGAGGATCTGCAGTACGCGTTTCATTTCATCCATACGCCCGATCACGGGATCCAGGTTCCCGGCTTCTGCCTCCAGGGACAGATCCCGGCTGAACTGGTCCAGTGTGGGCGTGGCCGAACGACGCTTCAGCTTTCCTGCCGCAAATGCCTGATACGTCCGTTCCGCATCCTTCTCCCGCATACCGTCTGCGATGAGAATATCGATGTATAGACGTTTCCGGTTGATCTTCATCAGATCCAGCATCTGGGATGCGACACACTCTCTATGGGACAGGATTGCCAGAAGGATATGCTCCGTGCCGATCTCCTTCACGCCGTAGCGACGTGCTTCCTCTCCGGCATCCAGTAACAGCTCACGGGTCTTCTCCGTCACTTCCTCCGTATCGGAAAAGCCCTCGATCTCCGGTGCCAGCTGCCGTGCCTGCTCCAGCATGGACGAAAACCGGTCCGGCGTAACGCCGTTCTTGCGCAGAACCTTCTCAGCCACTCCCTTATGGACAGCGATCAGGCCGAACAGGACATGCTGTGTCCCGACGAAACCGCTGTTCATCTGTTTTGCGATTCTCTCTGCCTCCTGCAATGCCTGCCGGGCAGCCTTGGAATACTTGTCTTTCATTGCTCGTCAATGGCCTTTCCTATGTCATGGCGCATATATTTGTTCTCAAATTCAACCCATTCGGTTGCGGCATACGCGTTCGCACGTGCTTCGAGAAGCGTGGCGCCCAATGCCGTAACCCCCAGAACACGGCCACCGTTTGTGACAACCTGTCCGTCCTTCAGGGCGCTGCCGGAATGGAATGCATAATATCCGTCTCTGGTCTGGAATCTCTCCAGTCCTCTGATGGGAAATCCCTTCTCATAATGAACCGGATATCCGTCGGATGCCAGCATAACGCAGACTGCCGCATTGTCCTCGAACTCCAGCTCGATCTGATCCAGCGTCCCGTTTACACAGGCCTCCATCACTGTCAGCATATCATTCTTCATCCGGGGAATCACCACCTGTGCCTCCGGGTCTCCGAAGCGTGCATTAAACTCCAGCACCTTCGGTCCGTCCTCCGTCAGCATCAGACCGCAGAACAGGACGCCCTTGAATTCTCTGCCCTCGGCACGCATGGCGTCGATGGTCTTCTGATACACATGCTCCTTACAGAAGCGATCCACCTCATCCGTATAGAAGGGACTGGGTGAAAATGTTCCCATGCCGCCTGTATTCAGACCGGTGTCGCCGTCCCCTGCACGCTTATGATCCTGCGCGGAGGTCATGGGGCGAATGGTCTTTCCGTCGGAGAAGCAGAGCACGGACACCTCACGTCCGGTCATAAACTCCTCGATGACGATCTTATCTCCGGCCGCGCCGAACTGCTTGTCCACCATAAGGGTCTTCACGCCCTCGATTGCCTCATCCCTTGTCATGCAGATGAGAACGCCCTTACCCAGTGCCAGACCGTCTGCCTTCAGAACGATGGGGATCTTCGCAGTCTTCAGATATTCCATGGCATCCTCGGGGTTGTCAAAAACCTCATATGCCGCTGACGGAATGTCATATTTCTTCATGAGCTCCTTGGAAAATGCCTTGGAAGCCTCAATGATGGCTGCATTCTTCCTGGGCCCGAAGGTCGGGAATCCCGCATCCAGAAAAGCATCTGCCACGCCGGCTGCCAGCGGATCATCGGGACCTACCACCACAAAATCCACTTCCTTCTCTTTCGCAAATGCAACCAGTGCCTCACTGTCCATAACGGAAATGTTCACACATTCGGCAAGCTCGCCGATCCCTGCATTTCCGGGGGCTGCATAGATCTTATCCACTCTCGGGCTCTTGGCGATCGCCCAGGTGATCGCATGCTCTCTTCCGCCGCCGCCAACGATCATTACCTTCATAGTTGTTCTCCTTCGATCAATATTATAAAAATGATATCGGGGTCAAAATTGTGTTTTGTCCCCGGCTTGGATACCACCGCATCATGCTTTGCCCGGAATGACACCGAACTGCCCGAAATGACCGGACATACCGTCCTCAGGAAATCTTTCCTGTGGCAATGTCATTGATGGCCTGGGGCAGCAGCTTCCACTCCGCCTGCTCCATAATGCGCCGCTGCAGTTTCTCAGGCGTATCATCCGGAAGGACCTCCACTGCCTTCTGCAGCAGGATCGGCCCGGTATCCGTTCCCTTATCAACAAAATGAACCGTTGCGCCTGACACCTTGACTCCCCGTGCCAGCGCAGCCTCATGTACCTTCAGACCGTAATATCCCGTACCGCAGAAGGACGGAATGAGAGACGGATGGATATTGATGATCCTCCGCTCGTACTTATCGATCATTTCCGGCGGGATCACTACCAGGAATCCGGCCAGAACGATCAGATCCGGCTGATAGGAATCCACTGCCTCGAGAAATCCCCTGTAAAATGCGGCACGATCCGGGAAATCTGCCGGACTTACCACCTGAGAAGGAATTCCGGCCTTCGCAGCACGCTCCAGCGCAAATACCCCGTGGTTATTGCTGATTACCCCCACCAGTTCCGTATTCTGTATGGTCCCCGCAGCGACCGAATCGATAATGGCCTGCAGATTCGTCCCGCCTCCGGATACCAGCACTAAAACTCTCAGCATAAGATCACACCCTTCTCCGCAGCAACCGTCTCGCCGATGATATAAGCCTTCTCTCCTGCAGCCTGCAGCGCTGCGACGGTTCCGTCCGCATCCTCCGGACGAACGGCCAGCACCATACCGATTCCCATGTTATAGGTGTTATACATCATCTGCTCTTCCACCTTGCCCTCTTTGGCCATCAGGCTGAAGATTGCCGGGATCTCATAGCTGTCCTTGCGGATCTGTGCGGCGATACCCTCCGGAAGCATCCGGGGGATATTCTCATAGAATCCGCCGCCGGTGATATGGCTGGTTCCCTTGATCGTGATCCCTGCCTGCTTCACACTGCTGAGTGCCTTCACATAGATCCGTGTCGGTGTGAGAAGCGTCTCACCCAGGGTTCTGCCCAGCTCCGGCACATAACGGTTCAGCGACTTTGCCGACATATCAAATATCTTTCTCACCAGAGAGAATCCGTTGGAATGAACCCCGCTGGAAGCAATACCCACCAGCACATCTCCGGGGACGATCCCCGCGCCGGTGATCATTTCCTTCTTCTCTACGACACCCACTGCAAATCCGGCCAGATCATATTCATCCTCTTCCATCAGGCCCGGATGCTCAGCCGTCTCACCACCGATCAGTGCCGCGCCTGCCTGACGACAGCCCTCTGCCACACCGCTTACGATGGTTGCGATCTTCTCCGGAAAGTTCTTCCCGCATGCGATATAATCCAGGAAAAACAGCGGTTCGCCGCCGGAGCATGCAATATCATTCACACACATGGCAACCGCATCAATCCCGATGGTATCATGCTTATCCATAACAAAAGCCAGCTTCACCTTGGTCCCACAGCCGTCCGTTCCGGACAGAAGGACCGGTTCCTCCATGCCCTTGATGGCGGACAGGTCAAATGCGCCTGCAAAGCCGCCGATCCCGCCCAGCACCTCAGACCGGGTGGTCTTTCGGATGTGTTCCTTCATAAGTTCCACTGACCTATATCCAGCTTCAATATCAACACCGGAATTCTTATAATCCATTCTTTGATCCTCCTTCGGGGTCTTAGGTTCAAAAAGTACGTTCCCATTATAGATGAAGATTCCCTATTTGTAAACCGCGAAGGGCGTTTTTCTCCGGTTGAATCACCGGTACGGAAGTGATATAATTGTCTTGGTGTTTTTCATGCGGGAAATGGAGATCCCGCACACACTGAATACGGGGGTAGCGGAATGAAATCAGACCACAGACTGAACATCGGTTTTTTCACCTGTCATCTGGATAATGATTACGCATTTGAGATCTGTAAAGGCGTTGAATACGCCGCACGCGAAGCAGATGTCAACCTGATCATTTTCCCTGGCATGTATCTGAACGCCTCTTATAATGATCCCGTAAATGCAAAATATGACTACCAGTACAATTCCATATTTTACTACGCTTCCCGGAAAACACTGGATGCTCTGATCGTATCCATCGGTTCCATCGGAAGCTTTCTTTCGGTGGACGACATCCACTCCTTCCTGCGCCAGTTCAATGTTCCGATCCTGACGCTGGAGATTCCCGTGGAGGGCTATCCATCGCTGTATACCGACGGAAAACCGGGAATGCGGGCCGAGGTGGAGCACATGATCAAACACCATGGCAAGACGAAGATCGGTTTTGTCAGCGGCCGCAAGGAAAATGATGATGCGCGGGAGCGTCTGGCGGTTTACCGTCAGGTTCTGGAGGAGAACGGGATCCCGTATGATCCGAACCGGGTAGTCTACGGCGATTTCTCCGAATACAGCGAAGCCATCGTGGACCGGCTTCTCACCAACAACCC
>CADBOW010000171.1 GCA_902796375.1 uncultured Lachnospiraceae bacterium
GAACACCACCTGCCCCTGCTGCGGTAAGCCGGCAAAGCGTGAGACCAATACCATGCCTCAGTGGGCCGGATCTTCCTGGTATTTCCTCCGCTATGTGGACAGTAAGAACAATGAAGAGCTGGTAAGTAAGGAAAAGGCAGACAAGTACCTTCCGGTGGATATGTATATCGGTGGTGTGGAGCATGCGGTGCTTCATCTGCTGTACTCCAGATTCTATACCAAGTTCCTGTATGATATCGGTGTGGTAAGCTTCGAAGAGCCCTTCAGGAAGCTCTTCAATCAGGGCATGATCTGCGGCCGTGACAAGGTGACCGGTGCACCCACCAAGATGAGCAAGTCCCTTGGAAATATCGTATCTCCGGATGATATCGTGGAGGAGTACGGCTGCGATACACTGCGTCTCTATGAGCTGTTCGTAGGACCTCCGGAACTGGATTCCATCTGGGATGATGCAGGTATCGACGGAATCTTCCGTTTCATCCGCCGGTTCTACACCATGGTTATGGATAACCTGGAGAAATATCAGGCAGAGGGAAAGGAAGTGGAGGAGACTCCGGAGCTTCTGGCTCTGCGTCACGGACTGACCAAGGCAGTATCCCAGCGTCTGGAAAGCTTCAGCCTGAATACGGTCATTTCCGCATTTATGGAGTTCAACAATAAATTCGTGGATCTTACCAAGACCTCCGGTGTGGATCGTGAGACCCTGAAGACCATGGTACGTCTGATCGCACCTTTCGCACCGCATATCGGTGAGGAACTGTGGGAGGCACTGGGCGGAACCGAGACCGTATTCCATGAAACCTGGCCGGAGTACGATGAGAAGTATCTGGTGGAGGATACCATGGAGCTTCCGGTACAGATCAACGGCAAGACACGGGCGACCGTAAAGGTTCCGACAAATGCTGAGAAGGATGAGATTCTGGCGGCAGGGAAAGAAGCTGTGGCATCAAGGCTGGAGGGCTTCTCCATCGTGAAGGAGATCTATGTACCGAAGAAGATCATCAACATTGTGGTTAAGCCGCAGTAAGACGATCGGATAAAAATCATCTGCACGCACGCTGTATGACAGTGTGCGTGCTTTTTCGTATGGGGCGCGATGCGGCAGGATCTATTTTTCTCGTGACGGACTCGAAAAGGAAAGGAAAATATGATACTATGGAAGGGAAGGAAAATGATGCATGGATCCGTTATACGACGAAGAGAAGAAGGGGAGCATAAGGTTCATTTTTAATTAGCTGAAAGGGGACGGAGAATGAAAAGAAGGAATAGAGGCTTTTGTATCGGGCTGGCACTGATGATGATGCTTACCGTCAGCGGCTGCGGGAAGGATGCGGAAACCACGACGGCATTCACTACTGGAACCACGGCGGCATCCACTACGGGAACCACGGCGGCAGCCACCACAGGAACCACGGCGGCATCCACTACGGGAACCACGGCGGCAGTCACCACAGGAACTACAGCGGCTGCTGCAACGGAAGCGAAGGAACCTTATGTGAAGGAGGAACCGGACGAATATATGAAATATCCGACGGATTCGGAGTATCATCTGGTCTGGGAGGAAAATTTCGACTACGAGGATGCAAAGCTTTCCGATACGGACTGGGTTTATGAGGTACATAAAAAAGGCTGGGTCAACCGTGAACTTCAGGCGTACCGGGATTCTGAGGAATATGCCTTTGTGAAGAACGGGGAACTGGTCATCCGTCCGGTGAAGGAAGTGGATGAGGACGGGAATGTGAACTATTATTCCGGCCGTGTCAATACGAATTCCCGGCATGATTTCACCTACGGACGGATCGAGGCGAAGATCAAGGTACCTTCCGGAAAGGGCTTTCTGCCTGCATTCTGGATGATGCCCACGGAAACCGCCCGTTACGGATCCTGGCCGCGATGCGGTGAGATCGACATCATGGAGGTGGTCAGCAATGATCCGACCCGTGAGTACGGATCTCTTCATTTCGGAAACCCCCATACCCAGCGTCAGGGTTCGGTATCCAACGGCAGTGACTATTCTCAGGAGTATCATGTATTTGCCATAGAGTGGGAACCGGGACTGATCCGCTGGTATGTGGACGGAGAGGCCTTCTATGAAACCGGCGACTGGTTTACGGCCCCCTCAGAGGGCGCGGAAGAAGCTCCGTATCCGGCACCCTTCAACCAGCCCTTCCACATTATCCTGAATGTGGCTGTGGGCGGCGACTGGCCGGGAGATCCGGATCCGGATCAGGTATTTGACGAGAAGACCTGTATGTATGTGGATTACGTACGTGTATATCAGAAGGATTCCTATGATGAAAATGTAAAGAAGCCGGAGAAGGAAATGCATATGAAGGATGCGGATTCCAGCGGTAACTTCGTGAACAACGGTGATTTCGCGGCGCCTGAGAATCTGAATGATGATCAGGACTGGAAGTACCAGAACCTGAATAAGGGTGTGGGTGAGGCGGAGATCAAGGATGATCAGATCACCATCACCATGGAAAATGAAGGAACCGAGACCTACAGTATCCAGCTGGTTCAGGGGGGACTTCCCCTGGAGAAGGGGCAGAAGTACAAGTTCTCTTTTGAGGCCTGCGCGGATGATGCGAGAAGCATGATCACAGCCATTACCGGACCGGATGTAAGCTATCTACGGTATCTGGAGGACAGTACCCTGGAGCTGAAGAAGGACTGGGACAGCTACAGCTTCGAATTTGAAATGAAGGAGGAAAGTGACGACAACGGCCGGATCGAGTTTGACCTTGGCAAACAGCAGAGTACGGCTGCGGTTCATATTCGGAATGTACGACTGGAGAAGGCTAAATAAGTTTTGACTGGCAGGAAGGGGTTACGGATGGATCGATGGAAGAAACGCTTTATAAGACTGCTTCTTCTGAGTCTGCTGTGTCTTATGCTGAAAAGCAATTCTGTCTATGCGGCCGGGGACGGAGCGGTATCACTCCA
>CADBOW010000172.1 GCA_902796375.1 uncultured Lachnospiraceae bacterium
ACAGCGACGGAGATGGCTGGAGAGAGATCGACGGAAATAAGATCAGCCTCAACGCTGTCTGCCCGAATGGCTGGACAGACTGGATGGCAGCAATGGAAGTTGTTGCTGCAGCCGGAAAGAACATCGGCATCGAGATCACCACTCTGTTCCCGGAATGGGATACTGTACAGACAGTATTCACCAACCCGAACCAGACCGAGTATGATATCTTTATGTGGTCACCGGATGGTGCCGGACCCTCCATGCCCTGGGGCCGTATCCGTCAGTTCCTGGATGGAGACCTGGTAGGGGTCGAGAACAACTGGACCGGAAACTGGGGCCAGTATTCCAACGAACGTGCCACCGAGATCGTACAGCAGATCCCGCTGACCTCTGATCCGGAAGAACTGAAGGCTCTGTACACCGAAGCAATCCAGATCTATCTCACCGAGGTTCCCAGCTTCTCTCTGATGTATCGTCCTGCAGTGTTCCACGCTGTAAACGAGAGTGTATGGACCAATTTCCCGGAGGATGGCGACGGAAGGAATATCCCGCCGGCAGACTGCACCGATGGTTACGGAATCGCAGCTCTGTATGACCTGGAACTGGTCGGCTGATGAAGAATGAGGTAAACACGCCGGATCCTGTAAAAGGGTAGGATCTTTCGAAAAATGACCTGAGCAGGTTGTTTACAGACAGATTCTGAGGCATGCGGCCATGCTTCCATGGGAAGCATGGCCGTTTTTCAAAAGACGAGAGGAATGTGTATGAAAGGCTATCGGAAATATTTCGGCAAGAAAATCATCTGGTTCCTGATCACACTGGTAGTCGCAGTATTGTTGAACTTTATTCTTCCCAGACTGATGCCCAATGACCCCGTAGCCGCCATCACGGGAAAGATGGCCCAGGGTCTGACAGATGCCAGCGCCGCCCAGCGGATCTATGAAAAATATCAGGAAGAATTCGGGACCAACAAACCGATCATCCAGCAGTTTTTTATCTTTGTGAAAAACCTTTTCCACGGGGATCTGGGCACCTCCTTCAGCCAGTATCCCAGAAAGGTTAGCGATATCATCTCAAGCTCCATTCTCTGGACCATCGCGCTTCAGTTTCCTGCCATCATTGTGGGATGGCTGCTGGGAAATCTTCTGGGAGCCCTGGCAGCATATATCCGCAAGGGCTTTGACAAGGTGCTGCTCCCGGTTTCCCTGTTTCTGAGCAATATTCCTGCCTTCGGCATGGCGGTAATGCTGCTGGTGCTTTTTGCGGTGAAGCTGAAGATCGCCCCGACCTCCGGCGGATACAATTTCGATATGATCCCCAATTTCAGCTGGAGATTCGTCAAATCCGTGATCTCCCACTACCAGCTCCCCTTCTGGAGCATCGTGCTGGTCTCGATCGGCGGACAGGCTGTCGGAATGCGGTCCATGTCGATCTATGAGCTGAATGCAGACTACGTGAAATCTGCCCGTTTCCTTGGAATCAAGGACAGAAAGATCGTGGGTTACGTTTTCCGGAATGCCATGCTTCCCCAGATTACAGGACTTGCCATGTCCATCGGTACCATGGTGGGCGGCGCCCTCGTGGCAGAGATCATTTTCAGCTATCCGGGGCTTGGAAGCACCATGTTTTCCGCGATTTCAGGAGGCGATTATCCGTTGATCTCGGCGACCACGCTGATCATTACGCTGATGGTCCTGGTGATCAGTTTCCTTCTGGACATCATCTACGGATTCATCGATCCGCGGGTAAAAGCCGCGCAGTTCGATTAAAGGAGGGGTGGAGTTATGAAGAATACGTTGCGTCAGATTTTCCATTCCTCGAAGTTTGTGGTGGGCTTTCTCATTTTTGTCGGGCTTCTGGCCGTCATTTTCATCTATCCGGTCTTTCATCCGGGAAATCCCCTGGATATGATCGGCGTCGGAACCTTCGCAAAGCCCGGAACCTATGTGTCCCTGTATGACAGCGTGACCACTCAGACCCAGGTGCTGAAGCTTCCGGAGGCTGCGGACAAACGTCTGGCAAAGGTCCTTTCGGATGAGGACCGTGTCAGGATCGTGAATTATCTTAC
>CADBOW010000173.1 GCA_902796375.1 uncultured Lachnospiraceae bacterium
CACCAGGAAGATACTGAAAATGATCAGACCGACCTGCACCAGAAGCTTTCGGTTGCGCTTGATCTTCCGCATACGGATCTTCTTCACCTTTTTACCGATCTCTTCATCTACGGCTTCCGGAGCTCTCACGGTTGCAACATCCTTCGCAGCGTCCTGCAAAAGTTCCTGTACCTGATCCTTTCTTTCATTTACTGCTTTATCATCGATGTTATGCTCGCCCATATTCTTTCTCCAATCCGTTCGAGGTTTCGGAACCTATACCTTTATGAACGATTAAGGAAATCGTTCGAACCTTTAATATTTTAACATATGCCTGCCGATCTCACCACATAAAGAAACCGGGATTTGTTTTTTCTTCGGAAAAGAGCAGCCGGGCCAGCCCTGTAAATACCCGTAAATAAAGTATATGTGTCTTGCAAAGGTTATGCCTATTGTGTATAATAGTCGAAGTATTATTTTGGAACAGAATGCCCATTGAAAGGAAAATGTAGAGAATCATGCTTGATCGAATGAAAAAGTTTCGTGTTCAGATACTGGTGCTGATCATTCTGGAAGCGTTGCTGATCCTTCCTTTTGTGATCAAATTTGTAAATACGAAAGATACCGGAACCGCCCTGAAGATGGAGATCGAAGGGGTGATGAAGCATACGGATTCGGGGTATTCATTAACAACCGACGATAAGGTAGAGGATAAAAAGTCTCCTGTCATGACACTGAATTTCGGCCACCTGGACAGCGGGACCTACTTTGCCCGCGTTTCCTATGATACGGATAATATGCAGCGCCTTACCTTCACTGCAAATATTCCGGAATACGTTCAGGTCAATGATATCGTTCTGGATAAGGACCTGAAGGAGGAAACCTTCTATATCAATCTGACCAATCCGGTCGACGATTTCACAATAAATGTTTTTTATCTGGGCGGCAGCTATACGTTTAATAATCTGTCACTGTATCCCAGCAGGATCGGAGCTGTACGGGGGATCGTTGCAGTCTTTCTTCTGTTTTCCGCCATCGAGTTCTGTCTTTTCATCTATCATAGATATCCGGATAAGCGTAAGAAGCTGTTCTATACGCTTCTGATCTCGTTCATCGCATTTCTTCCGTTCCTCGTATGGGGAATCAAACCGGGACATGATTATCCGTATCATTTCCTTCGGATCGACAGTATTGCACAGGAGCTGAAATGCGGTCATTTTCCTGTATATATGCAGCCCATCTGGGTAGAGGGGTATGGCAGTCCGGTATCGCTTTATTACGGGGATCTGCTGTTATATATTCCTGCGCTTCTCAGAATCGTCGGATTCTCATTCAATACGGCTTTGAAGATATTCACACTTCTGATCACGGTCTGCACAACCATATTTGCGCACTCCGCCTTTCAGAGGCTGTTTAAGAAGGAGAAGGTTTCCTGGATCCTTACCCTGGTTTATGTCTGTGCACCCTATCGAATGATCGATGTCTATGTAAGGTGCGCGATCGGGGAATATCTGGTATTCATGTTCCTGCCACTGGTCATCTCGGGTCTATACGGGATTTATACGGATACGGCAGAGGACAGAAGAGACTGGAAGAATACCCTGCTACTGGCCGGCGGTATGGCGGGCATCATCTGTTCCCACGTACTGTCCACGGAAATGATCGGTGTCATGCTGGTGATCGTTGCACTGGTCCTGTTCCGGAAAACCTTCAAGGCAAGGACCCTGCGATTGATCCTTCTGTCCATTGTTCATTGCCTGGTGCTGAGCCTGTTCTTCCTGGTTCCGTTCCTTGACAGCTACGTAAGCAACAATACGGTGATCAACAATCTGGTGTCGGAACAGACGGCGGCAATCCAGGATACGGGAGTTTATGTCGGACAGAATTTCATTTTCTTCCAGGACATTTTCTCATCGGGACAGAATCTGGACGGAGACCGGATGAATCTGTCCATCGGTATCATTCTGATCTTTACCGTTGTGGCGGCCATCTATCTGATCGTCAGGAAGAAATATAACAAAAGAATACTGCTGTATTTATCCATGACCATACTGTCACTGGTTCTGGCATCCAATCTTTTCCCATGGGATGATCTGGCTTATTATACCAAGATCGGAAATCTGCTGGCGCAGATCCAGTTCCCGTGGAGATGGCTGCTGTTTGCCACCGCATTTGCGGTTCTGCTGCTGGGCGAGATCATGGTCTATGCGGATGATAATATACTGCAGGAGAAGAGGACCGCGGCAACCATCGCATGTGTGATCATCTGCGCATTGTCCCTTTTTGAGACGACCCGGTTTGCAAGCAATTATACCTCGGAGTCCAAGAGAAAATATCACTACAATATATATGAAATGATGGTAAGCGAGCAGTCGCCCAAGGAATATCTTCCTTATGGCGTCGAGCTGGAGGATCTTACCCATGAAACCTCTGCGAAGGGAGCGAAAGTTCTTGAACAGTCCAGGGAGGGAAGCTCCATGGATCTGGTGGTCAGGACCAAGGACAAAGAAGGCGTAGTCAGTGTTCCGATCTTCTACTATAAGGGATATCAGGTCCGTGATGAAGCTGGAAATGCTCTCGAGGTGACACCGGGTGATAATAAGGAGATCACCTTCAAGGTTCCTGCTAAATATGAAGGAAAGATACATGTGGCCTTTGAGGCGCCCTGGTACTGGACTGCCGCTCAGGTGACCAGTTTGGTATATCTGTTGCTGTTATGTTGCATTAGTAAAATTCGATCTGTGAAGGAAAAGAAAAATGACTAAGCTGAAGGGATTTGCGGAGGGGATCGGCAGGTATTTCCCCGGAGATATCAGAAAAAGAAAAAACTATTACATGACTTATACGGCTATTTTCCTGATCATGGTGCTGATCGCCTTTGGATGGATCCTGTTCAGCGGCCGTACACTGATCTGGTATACAGACGGTTTGAAGCAGCATTATAAGGCGTATGTATACTGGGGACAGTATCTCAGAAACTATATCCGGCAGATATTTACCAACCATAGTTTTGGTTTTCCGGAGTGGGATTTTGCTTTGGGAGAAGGGAATGACATTCTGCATACCCTTCAGTTCTACGTGATAGGAGATCCCTTCTCCTATCTTTCGGCATGTGTTCCCACAGAATACATGTATATCTTTTACAATTTCATGATGTTATTCAAGCTGTACCTTGCGGGTATTACATTTTCCGCAATGTGTGCTTATATCCGGCCGGATGGAGACCGCTGGGGAAGAATGGCAGGAACCTTCTGCTATGTATTCTCCTCCTGGGCGATCAATTCCGTGGTGAAGCATCCGTTCTTCCTAAATCCGATCATATTCTTCCCACTGATCGTACTGGGAGTGGAAAAGATTCTGAAGGGCGGAAGGAAGAGAACCCTGGTATTTGGGGTGTTCTTCGCAGCCATGGGGAACTTTTACTTCTTCTATCAGATCGTACTGAGCACGGTGGTCTATGTTCTGGTGCGCCTGCTCATATTGTACAAAAAGGAAGTCAAGGTGATGCTGAGCAAGGTGCTGTGGATCTTCCTGTCTTCCGTCCTCGGAACGCTGATGGCGGCGGCGATCGTGCTTCCGACGGTATTTGTGTATATGGCGGATTCCAGACTGGATACGGGAATACCCTTCCAGTGGATCTATGAGAGCGACTACTATACACGGCTGACGGGTACGGTCTTCGGCGGACAGAATGCAGCTGACTGGCTTTGTATCGGAATGGCGGGGATCACCATAGTTTCCATCATTCTCTTATTTGTCAAAAAAGGAAATCTTACGCTGAAGGTGTACTTCGCCATTTGTGCGCTGATCTTCTGTATCCCTGCACTGGGTCAGATCCTGAACGGATTTTCCTATATTACAAACCGTTGGAGCTGGGTATTCTCAGTGCTGATCTCCTATATCGGCGTGGCCATGTGGGAGGATCTGATGTCGATCGACCGGCGGCATTTCCGACGTGTGCTTGTGGGGCTGGTGATCTGTATGGTGCTGATCATCATTTCCGCGGAGTCAAGAACGAAGGAAGCCTTTATGGGGCTGGCATGCACATTCCTTCTTATGCTGTTCGTGTTCCCCGAAAGAGACGAAACGGGGAAGGTGCGAAAGACGGGCGGCTGGAAGAAGCTGGCGGTAATACTTGTTACGGTTGCAAATCTGCTGCTTATCGTATTCTTCTTTAATTCTCTGAGCGAAAGGGGCTGGGTGAAGGAACTGGTGGAAACGAATGCAGTGGATGACACCAGTGAAACCGAGGTGGTCAAGGCTCAGGCTGCGGAGGACGGAGTTACCGGATTCTATCGGTATGCCGGCGGAAGGTCCTATAATGCACATACCCTTGGGGGACTGTCGAATCCCGGGTATTACTGGTCCCTGACGAATCCGGCGGTTTCGGATTATATCCGACAGATGGGTATGACGGATAATGTAATCTATATGAACTGGGGACACAACAGGAAGACCGGTGTGCTTACCAGCAGTGCGGTGAAATATCTTCTTATGAGCGGCGAGGTGGACGAAGAGGACGAAGAGAAGATGCAGATCCCCTACGGGTTCAAGGTGGTAAGTCAGAATAATTTCAATCAGGATGAGATCAATCGGCTGAAGAAGGAAATGAAGGATGAACTCGGGCGTGACCTTTCCGAGGAACAGATTGAGAGAATAGACTCATACGGCCAGCCGTACTATTTATGCAGAAATAAGTACTCCCTTCCTCTTGGATATGTTACATCAAATGTAATCCCGAAGAATGTATGGTCGAAATATTCTCCGGTGGAGAAGCAGGAGGCTATGCTTCAGGGGGTATTTGTAGAAGAGGGAGAAGCAGGGAATTACACACCGACGCTGGACAGCAAAGAGCTGTCATATACGGATATGAATTTTTCGCCGGAGGTCACAATGTCCGGAAATTCATTTGTGGTGACCAAGAAAGGCGGAGCCATCAAGTTTGAGATCGATAAGGTACCGAACGCAGATCTGTATGTGGAGTTCAAGGGCCTGAAATATGAGGGCTACCCGGCGAAGGAGCTGTATCTCGGAGATAAGGACAAGGATCCGAATGATCTTTATACGAAGACCGTATATGATAATTTCTCCCAGAATAATAAAGATAAGCTGGATGAGGAAGAGGATCTGTGGGGTGCACCGGAGACCGCCACTGCAAATGTCAATATGCTGACCTCCGGAAAGAACACGGCCAGCGTGAAGCTGATGACTCCCAGAGCCAGAAATTATGCGGACATAGAGTATTACTCCTTCAACCTCGGATATGATAAAAAGGGCGTGGAGAGAGTGCGGATCTCATTTTCCGAGATCGGAAAATATACCTTTGATTCCTTCCGGATCATTGCGGTTCCCATGGATAACTATGCTGATCGCGTAGAGGCCCTGAAGGCAAATCCCATGAAGAACGAATCCATCACCGAGGACACGGTATCCGGTACGGTATCTGTTCCTGAAGAGGGAGGGATCCTTCGCCTGGCAATCCCCTATGCACAGGGATGGAAGGCATATGTTGACGGAAAGGAAACCGAGCTGCTGAATGTGGATATCAAATATATGGGTATCCGACTTCAGAAGGGAGAGCATGAGATCCGGCTGATCTATCAGACGCCTTATCTCAGACTGGGCATGCTGATATCTGCAGTCAGTGTATTCCTGTTTATTCTCGGCATTACGGCTCTTCCGTGGATCCTTCGCCGGAGAAAGAAGAATGCGGTGGCAGGAGCAGGACAGCAGTTTGCAGCAGAGGATCCGCAGCAGATCGATGAAACGACTCAGCAGCTGTTTGCAGCGGAGGATCCGTGGCAGATTGCGGAAGCGGTTCAGCAGCAGGCTGCGGCAGAGGATCCGCCGCCGGCCGCGGAAGATGATCCGCAGCAGGCTGTGGCAGAGGATCCGCCACAGACCGCGGAAGATGATCCGCAGCAATGACTAAGATAGAAACCAGAAGGACGGGCAACCGTCCTTTTTGGTTGCCTGACTTTGTGGAGGATGTCAATAAACAGCGATAAATTACAAAAAATCTGTCGGATTGTACTAAATAAAAAACATGAAGCAAATCGGTTGAAATTCCTGTATTTATGCCATATAATGGCGTCACAAAGCAACCAAAGTATCGAAATACGGCGACAGCCGAAATAATAAGAAAAGGAGATAGGATATGTTACAGAACGAAGCTTGGAACACATTCGAAGGACGTATCTGGAGAGAAGAGTGCGATGTTCGCGATTTCATCCAGAAGAACTACACTCAGTACAACGGAGAC
>CADBOW010000174.1 GCA_902796375.1 uncultured Lachnospiraceae bacterium
AGAGATAACTGCATGTAAGTTCAGCTGGCAGAAACCGTAGCCGGCAGATCGGAAGATGGCCGTTTCGGGGATCTAACTTTTACCCGATTCGGGTAAAGGTTATCTGTTATGTCGGAAATAGAAGTATCAGAAGACAGTGATGGGTTGCCTTCCGTTCAGATATATTGTACTGAGATGGAAAAGACCTCCGGATCACTTTATAGATGATCCGGAGGTCCTTTCTGTATTATTGATTTACTTGTTGATCCCTATGCTTTATGCTTATCACTTCAGGTCTTATTTACCCTCTTTGTTTGCACTTTTCCCAGAGGAGGGTTTAGAAATGAACATCATGACAAATAATGAGTACAGGGGATCAGGAGTTTATGCTTCAAAGCAAGAGGGTGCTGTTCAGAGGGCTCCGTTTATGAAATCGCATTGCAATTAAGTTCCGGTTAGTATATAATATTTCGTGCTGATTCGGGGCTCCTTTGACTTGTAAGGGAGCACTAATACAATGAGATCAAAGGAGAAACAGTATATATGAAGTTGGGTATAGTCGGTCTTCCGAATGTGGGAAAAAGCACATTGTTTAATTCGCTGACCAAGGCGGGCGCGGAGTCTGCAAACTATCCGTTCTGCACCATTGACCCGAATGTGGGTATCGTGGCTGTGCCGGATGAACGACTGGATGTGCTGACCAAAATGTATGATTCGGCGAAGACCACGCCGGCTGTGATCGAATTCGTGGATATCGCCGGCCTGGTAAAGGGTGCATCCAAGGGAGAGGGACTTGGAAACCAATTTCTCGCAAATATCCGTGAGAGCGACGCCATCGTTCATGTGGTTCGCTGCTTTGAGGATGACGATGTGATCCATGTGGAGGGATCCGTGGATCCCATCCGGGATATCGATACTATCAATGTGGAGCTGATCTTCGCGGATATTGAGGTGCTTGAGCGCCGCCTGGCGAAACAGATCCGTGTGGCACGGAATGATAAGACAGCAGCGAAGGAAGTGGAGATGCTGAACCGTCTGAAGGAGCATCTGGAGGCCGGGAAGCTGGCCATCAGCTTCGAAACCCAGGACGAGGACGAAGAGGCCTACTTCAGGGAGTATAATCTGCTCACCGCAAAGCCGGTGATCTTTGCCGCAAATGTAGCTGAGGATGATATGGCGGATGACGGAGCTTCGAATGATTATGTAAACCGCGTCCGGGAGTTCGCAAAAGAGAATCACAGCGAAGTATTTACCATTTCCGCGAAGATGGAAGAGGAGATCGCCGAGCTGGATGATGAGGAGAAGATGGAGTTCCTTCAGGATCTCGGCCTTACCGAGTCGGGACTGGACAAGCTGATCCGTGCCAGCTACAATCTGCTGGGTCTCATCAGCTATCTGACTGCAGGACCGACAGAATCCAGGGCGTGGACCATCACCCGGGGAACCAAGGCTCCCCAGGCGGCAGGAAAGATCCATTCCGACTTCGAGCGCGGATTCATCAAGGCGGAGGTGATCGCATATGACGACCTGATCAGCTCCGGCAGTATGGCTGCAGCCAAGGAGAAGGGCCTTGTCCGCCAGGAGGGAAAGGAATACGTCATGAAGGACGGCGATGTGGTGCTCTTCAAATTCAATGTATAGTTGTCATACACAATGCGGAGCGCGACGGATCTTTATATGGGAGATAAATGACAAATGGATGGAATCTATTTTCCGGGGATAGGGATCTCCTTTTCGAATGTTTCGGACGGGTTTACCATTTTCGGTTTTACAATTAAATTCTACGGACTGATCATTGCCCTGGGCTTTGTGCTGGCACTGATCATAGCCACCCGTGAGGGGCGGCATACCGGAATGGGAGATGACGACTATCTGGATTACTGGTTATGGATGATCATCCCCACGATCCTCGGGGCAAGAATCTACTATATCCTGTTTAATCTGAAGGAATACGTGGGAGAGGGGATCAGCTTCGGTGAATCCCTGCGTCGTATGATCGACATTCGGAACGGAGGACTTGGAATATACGGTGGTATCATAGCCGGCGTGATCGTTTCCTATTTTTATACAAAGAAGAAGAAAATCTACCTGCCGCAGTTTGCGGATAATATCACCTATGGTATCCTGATCGGACAGATCCTGGGCCGATGGGGGAACTTCTTTAACCGGGAGGTGTTCGGCGAATATACATCCAGTTTTATCCGGATGGGAATCCCGGTGGATTATTTTAAGAACCATGGCGTAATGAGCTACTACCAGAATTCGGGGATCATCACGGACACCATGCTGCAGAATACAGAGGTGATCAACGGACAGGAGTGCATTACGGTCATGCCTTCCTTCCTACTGGAGGGACTTTGGAATCTGGCCATTCTGGTATTCATATTCCTGTACCGGAAGAGGAAGAAGTTTGACGGAGAGCTTTCCATGATCTATATCATGGGTTACGGTATCGGACGGTTTATTATAGAGGGAAACCGCACGGATTCCCTGATGGTGGGACCGCTGAAGGTCAGCCAGGTGGTTGCTGTGCTTTGTATTGTGACCGGGCTTGCTGTTCTGATCCGGAATTACATCCGTCTCCACAAAGGGTATGAAGTGAAGCTTCACCCGTGGAAGAAGAAACTGCCATACTATGAAACTGCATCCGGAACCACATCGGAAACTGCATCCGGAACCACATCGGAAACCACATCAGACGATTCTCCTGAAGCTTCTGCGGTTGAAACCGAGGCTGAAACCACGGCGGAGAACGCAGTGGCGAGCGCAGTGGAGGGCAGTGGAGGAAAAATCGACAAAACGAACGATAACTAAATATGGGTCAGTGGTGATTCTGCACCACAATATATAGAAGGGCTGCCGATAAGGCAGCCTTTTTATTATGCATTTCGACAAAGAATTCCCTGAAAATTTGGTACATTTGCATGGATTTTTGACAAATTCCTCCTTGCAAATTGGGGCTCGATGGGGTATCATAGACACATGGTGGTGGAAAGTGGAGGGAAAATGCATCCAAAAACCACGAAGTGGAGAATTCGGATCCGGTAACCCAGAGGAAGGAAAACAGTCGACGTGTCGAAGAATTTAAGAGGAAAATTTTATCACAGCGTTGACGGCAAAGGCCGACTGATCATTCCTGCAAAGTTAAGGGACGGACTTGGAACGGATTTCGTTATGACACTCGGTATCGAGGATTGCATCTATCTTTACTCGGAAGAGGAATGGGAGAAGTTCACACAGCATCTTGGTGAACTGGCAAATTCCAAATCCCAGAACCGCATGCTGAAGCGTTATTTCCAGTCCAATGCAGTGGACTGCAGCATAGACAGTCAGGGCCGCACCGTGATTCCCGCCGATCTTCGGGAAGATGTGGGAATCGATAAGGATGTGGTGATCATCGGTAACGGTGAGAAAGCCGAGGTTTGGAGCGCTGCCGCATGGCAGGAGACCAGGATGGATTCCAAGGAGACCCGCGAATCGATCCGGGCCATGCTGGAGGAGTCCGATCTCGATTTCTAAAAGGAGTAGAGAATGGAATTCCATCATGTTCCGATCTTGCTGGACAGTGTCCTGGAGCATCTGAACATCCGGCCGGACGGGGTTTATCTGGACGGAACGGTTGGCGGAGCAGGACATTCCTCTGAAATCCTGAAACGCATCTCGGACCGGGGCAGATTGATCTGCCTGGACCAGGACAGTACTGCAGTTGAAACGGCAAGACAGAGGCTTTCGGCCATATCAGATCGAGCAACGGTCATTAAAAGTAATTTCGTGAATTTCGCTTCCGTTCTGGATGATCTCGGAATCGATCAGGTGGACGGAATCTTACTCGATCTCGGGGTATCCTCATATCAGCTGGATAACGGCGAACGGGGATTCTCCTATCGTACAGATGCACCGCTGGATATGCGGATGGATCAGTCAAACCCGGAAACAGCCCGGGATATCGTGAATAACTACAGTGAAGCAGATCTCACCCGGATCCTTCGGGATTACGGAGAGGAGCCCTTCGCAAGACAGATTGCGGCAAACATCTGTCGCAGGAGGCAGGAAGCTGAGATCTCCACTACTTTCGAACTAAATGAGCTTATCAGGTCCTCCATTCCCGCCCGCGCCAGGCGGAATGGAGGGCACCCCTCCAAACAGACCTTTCAGGCGATCCGGATCGCACTCAACCGGGAGCTGCAGGTGCTGGAGGATTCGATGGATCAGATGATCGCAAGACTGTCTTCGGGAGGCAGGCTCTGTATCATCACCTTCCATTCTTTGGAAGACAGGATCGTGAAACAGGCGATGCGAAAGGCAGAGAACCCTTGTATCTGCCCGCCGGATTTTCCGGTTTGTGTATGTGGAAGAGTTTCTCAGGGAAGGGCGAATCCCAGGAAACCGATCCTTCCGGATGCGAAAGAGCAGGAGGAGAATCCGAGATCAAAGAGTGCAAAATTAAGGGTATTTGAGAAGAAGTAAAAGGGGATTATGATTCGTGGAGAGAGAGAGAAGAGTACGGCAAATGTATTACGTCGATGGCAGTACGGTTCGTAAGCAACAGCTGCAGGAAGCGCCCGCAAGGCGCCGCCGTGAAACAGAACCGCAGCGCAGACCGCAGCGCAGGCCCGGAAATATATCCTATCCGAAGGCTGCTGTACGCGCAGAGAAGTCCCTCTATTTCGACAGAGGATATGCGATCGTCCTTTCGGCGTCGATTCTGATCATGATCATCAGCTGTGTTGTAATGCTGACGCTTCAGAGCAAGGTAAGTAATCAGGAGAGGAATATTCATTCCATGCAGATTGAGATTCAGGACATGGAAGCAAATAATGCGGCATATTCCGATCTGCTGGAGAGCAGATATTCATTGGATAAGGTATACAGCATTGCCACGAAGGAATTGGGAATGGTTTATTCCCAGAAGGGGCAGATCGTATACTATGACAGTGCAAATGAAGACTATGTGAAACAGGTGAAGGATGTTCCTGAGGCAAATTAATTGTCTCAGGACTTCGCTTTTCATTCAAGACGATTAAGGCATCCAACATGAAGAAGAAAAAGAGAAAAGTGTTCCTTCGCAGAATGCGTCGCCAGCTTATGGTGATGATGATATTGATCACACTGGTATTCGCGGTTCTGATCGGAACACTCGTGTACATCAACAAAAGTAAAGGCGCAAAATACGAGAAAGAGGTTCTCAGCCAGAAGAACTATGAAAGCATCACCGTCCCTTACCGGAGAGGTGATATTTTGGATTGTAACGGAACCGTACTTGCCACCAGCAATAAGATCTACAGCCTGATCATCGAGCCGATGAACATTTTAAAGGACGATGATTATCGAAAGGCTACGACAGATGCGATCGTAAAGTTCTTTGGCGTGTCCAAAGAGGAAATAGACAAATATCTGGAGGACTCCAAATCCCTGTACAAGGTGGTGAAGAAACACCTGAGCTACGAGGAGGTAAAGGCGTTTAACGAATACTGTGACAGCGACGAAGGCGAGGATGTGGTCGGTGTCTGGTTCGAAGAGGGATATGACCGTGTATATCCCTACAATGAGCTGGGCTGCCATATGCTCGGTTTTGTGGTGAGCGGAAATGAAGGAATCGGCGGCCTTGAGGGAGCCTACAATGATGAGCTGAACGGGACAAACGGAAGAACCTATGCTTACCTGAACGATTCCTATAATCTGGAACGTGCCACCGAGCCGGCTACAAATGGATACACACTGGTTACATCCATCGATGCGGAGGTGCAGAAGATCGTACAGAAAAATGCGGAGAAGCTTCAGAAGAAAATGAATCCGAAGAATATCTCCGTCCTTGTTATGCGACCGAAGACCTGCGAGGTGCTGGCCATGTACAACCTTCACCAGTATGATCCCAACAACGCCTACAGCCTGGATTCCACGAAATACCAGTTCCCTGAGCTGTCGGACGCGGAATTTAAGAAGAAGGCCGAGAAGATGAAGGATGATGACCGCCTGAAGGCACTGAATGAGGTGTGGCGGAATTTCGTTCTCAGTGATACATTTGAGCCCGGTTCCACCTATAAGACCTTTGTTCTGGCCGGAGCGCTGGAAGAGGGGATCCTTCAGGGGGATGAAACCTACTACTGCGACGGGCATCAGCAGGTGGCGGACTATGATATCTACTGTTCCGAGCATGCGGGACATGGGACGCTGGACCTGCCTCAGGCGCTGGCATACTCCTGCAACGACAGCTTTATGCAGATCGGTGCCCTGATGGGAAGAACCGTGTTTGCGAAGAATCAGAGTCTGTTCGGCTTTGGTCAGAGAACGGGCATAGACATTTACGGTGAAATGGGAAATGATTCCCTTTCCACCCTGATCTATAATGAGGATCAGCTGAACGAGGTGGAGCTTGCCTGCTCCGCATTCGGACAGGGTGTATCCGTTACCATGATGCAGTTGGGTACCGCATTCTGCTCCGTAATCAACGGCGGTTATTACTATCAGCCGAATCTGGTGCGCCAGATCAAGGACGAACATGGAAATGTGATCAAGAATTATGATAATATCCTGGTGCGTCGGACGATCTCCGATCAGACTTCCGCCAAGATGCGTGAAATGCTTCAGGGCGTGGTTGAAAACGGAACCGGATGGCGTACGGCCATCGAAGGCTATACCATAGGCGGAAAGACCGGTACGGCAGAGAAGATTCCGAGAAATGAAGGAAATTTCATTCTTTCCTTCGTAGGATTTGCACCGGTGGAGGATCCGGAGGTTATGATCTACTGCGTGGTTGATGAACCGGATGTTCCCGAGCAGGATATGAGCGGCGCAGGAACCATGCTGTTCCAGATGATCGCATCCGACCTTTTCCCGTATATGAACATCTACAGAACCAACGATGTGGATCCGGACAGCATCAAGCAGGTGGATGATCCGGTGAGCCCGGTCTTCGTGGAAGGCAGTCCTACGGATGATGAAAATGTCGCAGAGTCCGATGAGGATACAGACGAGGATAAGGAATCCGAGGATACGGATAAAGATGAAGGAGACCAGTCGGAGGAGGATGCGGAACAGGCCGAGAACCAGGACGACGATTCCGGAGGCGGAGAGGACGAAGACTCCGGAGGCGGCGGTGAAGA
>CADBOW010000175.1 GCA_902796375.1 uncultured Lachnospiraceae bacterium
TCATCTCTTCTGCTGCCTGCTTCAGAACAACCTCCGGAAGTACGGAAGGTCCTGCGGAAAAATTGTAAACACGTGCCATTTTTATATCTCCTTCATATAAGATTCGTGAATTTATAATATTTATTTATTGAGTTCGTCTTCAGATGCAAAACATGTTTCGATCGCTGCGCCGGGAGCTACCATCGGCCATACCTTATCGTCCATACCGATCTGGCAGTCGATGACCTGGGGTCCCTTGCCCTTCAGCGCCTTGGCCAGAGCCTTGTCAAACTCAGCCAGTGTAGTTACTGTGTAAGCCGTTGCGCCGAGGCCTTCGGAAACCTTCTGGAAGCTTACCTTGTCATTCAGCATGGTGTTGGAATAACGCTTGCCGTAGAACAGGGTCTGCCACTGACGTACCATACCGAGAACATGGTTGTTGATCACGATCTCGATCACCGGGATATCCTCACGGGATGCGGTTGCCAGCTCCTGCAGGTTCATACGGAAACATCCGTCACCGGCAATATTGATAACGGTCTTAGCGGGCTGGCCGACCTTAGCGCCGATGGATGCGCCCAGACCGAAGCCCATGGTACCCAGACCACCGGAGGAAAGGAACTGACGGGGCTTTGCGTACTTATAGTACTGTGCTGCCCACATCTGATGCTGCCCTACATCCGTTGTAATAATGGCGTTGCCCTTGGTTGCCTTGTAGACATGGCTGATGATGGCCGGTCCTGTCAGGTGCTCCATATCATATTCCAGCGGATAATCCTTGATCAGCGCCTTGATCTCCTTCATCCATGCAGTATTCTTCGTTGCCGTAAGTTCTGCATTGAGTTTCTTCAGGATCTCTTTCGCATCTCCGATCACGGAGGCATCAACCACAATGTTCTTGTTAATCTCAGCCGCGTCGATATCGATGTGCAGGATTCTTGCGCCGTTCGCAAACTTTGCCGCGTTTCCGATCACGCGGTCGGAGAAACGCGCACCGATAACGATCAGAAGATCTGCCTTATTTACACCAAAGTTGGAGGCCTTGGTTCCGTGCATACCGATCATACCGGTATACCGAGGGCTGTTTCCGTCAAATGCACCCTTGCCCATAAGCGTATCGCATACAGGTGCATCGATCTTCTCCACGAACTCCTTCAGTTCTGCGGAAGCTCCGGAGATTGTAGCACCGCCGCCCACCAGTACGAAGGGACGACTGGATTCGCGGATCATTTTAACTGCGGTTTCGATATCTTCAGCCTTAATGGTATTTGTGATCCTCTTTACCTGCGCCGGCTTCTTCGGTGTGAAGTCAGCCTTTGCTGCGGTCACATCCTTAGTGATATCCACCAGCACTGGGCCGGGACGTCCGGTCTTTGCAATGGTAAATGCTCTGCGGATGGTGTCAGCCAGCTGGTGAACATCCTTTACGATGAAGCTGTGCTTGGTGATCGGCATAACAACACCTGCGATGTCGATTTCCTGGAAGCTGTCCTTACCCAGCATAGCCACACCTACATTTGCGGTGATGGCAACAAGGGGAACGGAATCCATATAAGCGGTCGCGATACCGGTTACAAGGTTGGTTGCTCCCGGGCCGCTGGTAGCAAAGCATACGCCGACTTTGCCGGTGGCTCTTGCATAACCGTCGGCTGCATGGGCAGCACCCTGCTCATGGCTGGTCAGGATATGGTGGATCTCATCGGAATGCTTATAGAGTTCATCGTAGACATTAAGTATCGTTCCTCCCGGATAGCCGAATACGGTATCTACGCCCTGTTCCTTCAGACATTCGATTACGATTTCTGAACCTGTTAACTGTTTCATAGGCCTCCTTACCTCTCTTTTTCGTTCATATTCTTATGCATTCTTCTAAAATGTTTATAATATAGCACTAATCATTTCCCGTGGCAAGCCTAATTCTTAGGGATTTCGAGGATTGCGCCGCGGTTGCCGCTGGTAACCATGGATGCATAACGTGCAAGATAACCTGTAGTCACCTTCGGCTCCCTCGGTGTCCATGCAGCCTTACGCTTAGCCAGTTCCTCATCACTTACCTTAAGGTTGATGGAGTAATTGTTGATGTCGATCTCGATCATATCTCCTTCTTCTACCAGAGCAATGGGGCCGCCCACTGCTGCTTCCGGAGATACATGTCCGATGGAAGCGCCGCGGCTTGCGCCGGAGAA
>CADBOW010000176.1 GCA_902796375.1 uncultured Lachnospiraceae bacterium
AAGCAGGAGGCGGATGTGATCATCACCACGGGTGGCGTGTCCGTGGGCGTGAAGGATCTTCTTCCGGAGGCATTGGAACGGATCGGAGCCAGGCGGCTCTTCTCCGGGGTGAATGTGCAGCCCGGGACTCCCACCATCGGCAGTATTTCGGATGATATACCCATCCTCAGTCTGTCGGGGAATCCCTATGCGGCATTGGTGAATTTTGACCAGTATTTCTGGCCGGTGGCGGCGAAGCTGACCGGATGTGATGCATTTCTTCCGATCCGTGAGGAGGCGGTGCTGCGAAGTGAATATCCGAAGAAAAACCGTCTTCGGAGAATGATCCGGGCGAAGGCAGAGAACGGCGAGGTGACACTTCCGGCGAAGAGTCATGCTTCTTCCGTGCTGAGCAATCTGTCTGACTGCAACTGTTATATCGATCTTCCGGCGGGAAGACAGCTGCAGCCGGGAGACAGGGTGCAGATCCTTCGAATGCCGGAATGAACGGAAAGACCATGACAGGACTGATCCGCGTCCGGTGTGGAACGGGAAATCAGGACAAGGGAAAGGACAGCTACGAATGGGTAACGGGAGAAATAAGATAAAATGGCGAAGAGGCCTGGCATTTCTGCTGAGCCTTCTTCTGGTGTTCGGATTTACTCCGGAGCTTCCAACCGTGTATGCGGCCATGGATGGCAATCCTGCAGGCTCGCCTGAGAGCACCATGGAGAGCACTGTTCAGAACGCTGTGGAAAAGCCTGTGGATCCGGCATCGGAAAGCTCTGCAGATCCGTCGACGGAATGCGACTTCGTAAAGGGAGAAGCATTGGTATGCTATAAACCCGCATCTCCGTCCGCTTCGGAAGCGTCGGTGATGCATGAGGCGGAGCAGACATTGGAGAAGGACCGTTCCGTGGATGATGCGGAAGCTCTGCTTATGGTGGATGGTGCGGAGATGGAAGTCGAAGCGGCGGAAATGATCCTGGCGGATGGTGATACCGGATCGCAGGATACCCATGAGGCGGAGAATGCCGGTGGATCGCAGAATACCGACGAATCACAGAATACTAATGAATCGCAGGACACCGATGAATCGCAGGAGACCGACGAATCAAAGGAAGCCGGTGGATCGCAGGATATCAACGTGTCGGAGAATACCGATGAACAGAATGATGCCGACGGATCGGCGAATACGCCGGGAATGATCACTCTGGTCCAGTCGGATCATCTTACCACGGAAGAGCTGATCGAAGAACTGACGAAACGGGATGACGTGCTCTATGCAGAGCCGAATTATATCTTTGAAGCAAGCGATGTGTCCGATCAGGATGTTCTGACAGACCGGCAGTGGGAGAATTCCACTGCATACGGCATCGGGAATGATCAGTGGAATACCTTTGACGGGGATGTTCCGAGTCCCGCAGTGGATACCTCGAAGCAGGTGGTTGCCATTCTGGATACGGGGATCGACTATACCCATGAGGATCTGAAGAAAGCTGTCTGGGCGGACGGAGACAGGTATCCGGCACTGACGGCAATGGGCGGCGGAAAATATGGATATAACGGAGTTCTTACCACGGTTGACGGAGATCCCTATACTTCCTCCGATCCCATGGATGATCAGGGACATGGAACCCATGTGGCCGGGATCGTGGCTGCCGAGTGGAACGGATACGGGACCAGCGGAGTAACCTCCGGTGCCAGAGTCATGGCGGTGAAGATCGGTGATGATGAGGGCACCTTTCCGCTGGATGCCATGATCCGCGGCTTCCGCTATGTGATCGCGGCGAAGAAGGCCGGAGTGAATATCGTGGTGACGAATAATTCCTATACCGGAACGGTGGAATCCTATTCGGAAATGCTGGTCCTCCGGGAAGCGCATGATGAAGGAATCGTAAATGTATTTGCGGCTGCCAATAATGGAAAGGATATGAATACTGCCAATGTGAACAGCAGCCTGCGGGGCTCTGTTCCGGGAAGTATGGTGGTAGGCAGCTCCAACAGGGACGGAGCGAAATCCTCCTTCAGCAATTACGGAAGCAGGGAGGTGGCTGTATTTGCGCCGGGAGAGGATATCTGGTCCACGGCACCTATGGGAACCGGAGCGACTACCGTGAATTCTCCCGTATTAACGGCAGGCGGAGTGACGTATGCTGTGGATTTCAGTGATATGGATACTCCGGAGGATGCGATCTTCGATCTGCAGGGAGAGGGGGTTCAGAAGACCATCGAATCCGCAGCGGATGGAAAGCATGTGCTTCGACTTACCTCCGGGGAAGAGGAACCGGACAGCATCGATGTTACTTCAAAGGAACTCCCGGATATTTCCGGCTGTAAGGCAGGATTCCTTCGTGTGTATTCGGATCGGATTCTGACCTTGGGCCTGGAAATAACACAGATGGATTCTGAGGGAGAGGAAATCATTATCCTCAGCAAATCCTATGACCTGGAGAAGGGATACAGCGATATCGGTTTCCGGTATGACGGCGGAACGGATGTCAGGAAAAATGTCCGGTTGATGTTTCAGTTCTCCGTGATCGATCCGGAGGCGGAACAGCTTCTTTCCAGCGTGGACATTTCCATGCTCCGTCTTAACACGGCGTCCTCGAATTATAAAATCCTCAGCGGAACCTCCATGGCCGCTCCGATGGTATCCGGCGGTGTCGCGGTTCTGGCGGCTGCCTATCCGGAGGATTCTCCGGAAAAGCTGGTGGCAAGGGTCACCGGAAGCGTTCTGCCCGTGGCTTCGCTGAAGGATAAATGCATTTCCGGCGGAATCTTCCGGCTGGATCGGGCACTGGCCGGAAATACGGTTCCGGTTCCCATGAAGGCGGAGGTGACGGGGACGACATTTACCCTGACCGGTTTCTTCTTCGGAGGCTCCGGGGGGACGGTGAAGGTGGGGGGAACGGCCTGCTCTGTCACGTCATGGTCAGATACGAAGATCACGGCAAAGCTGCCAAATGGATATACTGCAGGAGAGAAGCTGGTGGAGGTGACCTCCGGGAAAGGTACCGGCCGCCGGTATCTGCGAATGGGATCCCAGAGCAATCTGTATTCCAGACTGCCCCTGCCGGGAAGTACGTTCTCGTCGGATGGGGAATATGTGATCTCGGAGGAGGCCAGAAAGAAATACTCTGATTTCTACGGCGGTGACCCGGGAGGAATGGTTGGCCTGAACGGATACCTGTACACACTGCACGGGAGTGTGGAAACGGGTACCACCGTGTATCGGTACAGGATCAGTAAAAAGACCTGGGAGAGAGTCTGCTCCGCAAAGGAATATCTTCCGGTGGGCGGGGTCTGTACCTGGAACGGGAAGATCCTTTTCGTGGCATCCAGAGATTCCGAGGAGAAGGCAGCCATAGGACTGCTGGACCCGGAGAAAAAGAAGATCAGCTGGACGGTCTATCAGAAGAATGCCTATGAGGAAGATGTTCAGATGATCAATAACGGATTCGGAATCTATCTGATCGGGGGATCGAAGGGTGTCAATCTGGGGGGAGGAACCACGGAACCGCATCTGAGGATCCGTCAGCTGAACCCATCCACCATGAAGGTGACGGAGCTGGAGGGGCTTGGACATTCAAATGCAGATCCGGTTCTGGGCTGCGATGATACCGGACTGATCTACGCCTGCGAATGCTCGAAGATCAGTGATCCCGGTTTTATTGAGATTTCATCCCTGTCCATTCAGGGAAAGGAGTCATCCTTCACTGTACTGGCGGAGGGGGATTCTCTGTTCCCGAAGCTGGTGAAGGATTCCGCTGTATCAGGAGCCGGAGTGGTTACGAAGAAGGGGATCCTTCTGACGGGACTTCCGGAGGTGGATGCAACAGGGGCGGTTATCGCAGATACCTACATGGTCAGCCTGGATGGAAGCAAGAGCAAAAAGCAGTCGAAGGTGATGAGCTTCCGGCCCGCATTTCTCCTCTGCTCTACAGGATATCAGGGGATGGCTTATTTTATGGGTGCAACAAACGCTGAGTCGGATCAGCTTGTGTTTGCCGGGATCGAGGCGGATACCTATGAAACCTACGGAGAAAAGAGCTATTGCAGTGAGTGGGTGAACGGGATCCGGTACGGCGCCGACGGTTTCCGGAAACTGACACGTCCCTATCGGGCGTCCTGGAAGACCGGTTCCAAGGGAACCCGTTATAAGGATACCAGCGGATGGTATCCCAGGAAGGCATGGCAGAAGATCGATGGCTGCTGGTATTATTTTGATTCCGACGGGTGGATGGAGTGTTGCGCCTATCGGGACGGCTATTATGTGGCGAAGAGCGGAAAAAGGGCGAAAAAAGCAACAGGCAGCTGGGTGACCAACAAGACCGGGAAGAGATATAAGATCGCAGGAAAAGGATATATCAAAAACTGCTGGGTAAAGATCGACGGGAAAACATATTATTTCAATGCGAAGGGATATGTGGAAACGGATTCTTACCGGAAAGGATACCGGATCACCAAGGCAGGCGTCCGGGCAGCAAAGGCAACCGGAAAGTGGAAGACCACAAAGAACGGAAAACGGTATGCCGTATCCGGTGCATATCTGAAGAAGCGCTGGATGCTGATCGACAATAAATGGTATTATTTCAACGAGGACGGATATGCGGAAACAAACGCATATCGGAGCGGGTATCATCTGTCTGCCAACGGGGTCTGCTCTCCTTCGAAGGTCGGTAAATGGATGCAGAATTCCAAAGGCTGGTGGTACAAGCTGGCCGGCGGATCCTATCTGAAGAGCAGGTGGGCCATGATCAACGGGAAATGGTACTACTTTGATTCCAAGGGCTATATGGTTACCCACGCCTGGGTCAAGGGTCGCTGGCTGAGTAAAAACGGTGCCTGGATCTATCAGCCCACGGGAAGCTGGAAGAAGGATTCGAAGGGCTGGCGGTATGGCGATACCTCCGGGTGGTATGCGAAGAATAAAACCTACAGGATCGATGGAAAGGTCTATCGGTTCAATGCAGCAGGCTATTGTGAAAATCGTTGATCCCGAAACCTGTACCGCAGGAGATCAGGTGACGAAAGAAGGATGAAGAGATGAAGCTGGATCAGAAGATCATACTTGCAACGGAACAGGACCGGGAGGAGATCCTGAAGCTGTATCAGGAACAGAAGGGGAGAGAATTCTGTCCCTGGACAGAAGAGTATCCCGGAAATGAAACCATCGATTTTGACCTTTCCAGAGATGCGCTGTATGTTATGAAACAGGAGGGGAAGATCGTGGCCGCGATCTCTCTGGAGGAGGATCAGGAGGTGGAGAAGCTGTCCTGCTGGGATCCGGAGCTGGCCCCCGGCGGAGAGCTGGCACGGCTCGCGGTAACGCCGGCCATGCAGAATCAGGGGATCGGAAGGATCATGCTGCGATTCGGCATGGATGAATGGAAGAGACGCGGCTGCCGAAGCATCCATTTCCTTGTGAACCGTTATAACGAGAAAGCCATACGTTCCTATGCCGTCTTCGGCTTCCGGGTGGTCGGCCAGTGCAGCATGTACGAGCAGGAATTCCTGTGCTACGAGATGGAACTGGATTGAAGCTTATTCGGTGTAGCAAGTATTTGGAAAAGACTGGGTTTTGTGTTAGAATATATGTCGGGGTTCCGGGGACACAGCTCCGGATGCCCCGACATCTTTTCTGTAAGAGAGCGAAAGTATGGACCATACGAAGAGGAAGGCTCTGTCCGTCGGCATTCTGGCCGGAGGGAAAAGCAGCCGTATGGGGCAGAACAAGGCCCTGATGGAATTTCAGAATGAGACGATGATCGGAAGGATCTCACGGCAGTTTTCGGATTTCGGTGAGGTTCTTGTTTCTGCGTCTCAGAAAGGCCTCTACGAGACCGACGGGGTGCGTGTGGTTTATGATGA
>CADBOW010000177.1 GCA_902796375.1 uncultured Lachnospiraceae bacterium
AACCGGCTGTAGTAGGAGCTTACCATAAAGCTGGTGAGCGCCTCCTTCGTCATATTCACCTGAAACCGTTTCTCCTGCACCATGAATCTCAAACCAACCTTTCCTCCGCTCCCCGTGAGCGAAGTATGCTTTATTCTCCAATCTTATCATGGAAATGTCTATCCACATATGTCAAAAAATATTCATGAAAATGTCTATTCACGCTGTCAAAAAATGCTGCAACCATGAGTCTGCACGTCGACTACACTTCCACCGTGATCCGCTTTCCTACCGATGGGAGCCTGCGATATCTGACCCCCGTCCGATCAAACATCTGCTTGGAAGCGATGGTGGATTCCGAGTCACTGTACTTATCCTCCCGGTAGACCACCTCCGTGATCCCACTCTGTATGATGGCCTTGGCACATTCATTGCAGGGGAACAGGGTTACATACAGCTTGGCCCCCTTCATGGAACCGCTGCCGCGATAATTCAGGATGGCATTTAATTCCGCATGGCAGACGAACATGTACTTGGAATCCAAAGCGGAGCCGTCTCTGCCCCAGGGCATATCATCATCCTCGCAGCCCTGCGGCATACCGTTATATCCCACCGACAGGATCCGATTATCCTCTCCCACGATGCATGCTCCCACCTGGGTATTCGGATCCTTGGACCGTTCCGCCGAAAGCATGGCGATCCCCATAAAATACTGATCCCAGCTGATATAATCCGTCCGTTTTGTATCATTTCCCATCTTCCTTCTCCTCCCTCCATGTCCCCGCGCTGTTCTCCCATCTTTCCTATCATACAACACGGGAATCCGATGCGCAATCAGGGATGCTGAAAAAAGCACCGGCGGGTCTGCCGATGCTTTCCTCTGGATTAATTGTTGCTTCCAAGATCGAACTTGTCATGGATCGCATTCATGGCACGTTCGGTATTCTTCTCATTGATCAGAACCGTAACCCGGATCTCAGATGTGGAGATCATACGGATATTGATATTCGCATCATACAGTGCCTCGAACATCTTCGCTGCAACACCTGCATTTGTCTGCATTCCGGCGCCTACGATGGATACCTTTGCAACCTCTTTATTCACATCGATGGATTCGCATTCCATATTGTCGGAGATGATCCTTGCCGCTTCATCCGCGTCTGCGATACTGCAGGTAAATGTAATATCCTTGGTTCCCTGACGTCCTACAGACTGGAGGATCATATCGATATTGATATTGGCCTTCGCCAGTGCATTAAACAGTTTAAATGCGATTCCCGGCTCATCCTTCACACCGATCACCGCAACCCTTGCTGCGTCCGTATCACATGCTACGCCGCTTACGATCATCTTCTCCATCTTGTGTCCCTCCTTAACGATGGTTCCTTCATTTGTATTCAGACTGCTGCGCACAACCAGCTGTACGCCGTATTTCTTCGCCAGCTCCACGGACCGGTTATGAAGAACGCCGGCACCCAGCGTTGCCAGCTCAAGCATTTCATCATAGGTTACATAGTCCAGCTTCCGGGCATTCTTTACGACCCGGGGATCTGCGGTGTAAACGCCGTCCACATCTGTATAAATCTCGCATTTATCCGCATGCAGTGCCGCTGCCAGAGCCACTGCAGTGGTATCGGAGCCGCCACGCCCGAGTGTAGTATAATCGTCGTATTTGTTCACACCCTGGAATCCGGTAATGATCACGATCTTATGCTGTTCCAGCTCATTCCGGATCCGCTCGCAGTCGATCCGCTTGATCCGGGCATTTCCGTATACGGATGTGGTATGCATAGCCACCTGAAATGCATTCAGTGAAATGGCCGAAATCCCCAGATTCGCCATAGCCATGGACATCAGAGCCACCGACATCTGCTCTCCGATGGTATAGAGCATATCCATCTCCCGCTTCGGCGGATTCGGATTGATATCCTGAGCCATGGTGATCAGCTCATCCGTGTATTTTCCCATGGCCGAAAGAACAACTACAACATCATTTCCCTTTTTGTATTCTTCGATACAGCGGTTTGCCACATTGTAGATCCTTTCCTTGTTGGCTACCGAAGTACCTCCGAATTTCTTTACTACCAGCATGGTTTCCTTGTCTCCTTATTATAGAATAAATATGGGTTCCTATCTTTAATTCAGCCGGATCCTTTTGATCATTTCCGCGCCACTGGCCTGAAGCTTATTCTGAAGCTCTGCTTCCGTCATTTCTCCGGTGATAAATGCGGTCTCGCCCTCTACGCCTTCCGCGGTGACGGTCTGAACCTCTCCGAATGCAGCAAGCTGAGCTGCATCCAGGGTTCCGGCCAGCCGGATGAAATAGCGGAACGGATACTCTGCCGCATTTCCCAGTGGAAGCTTCTCCTTGCTCCAGAGGATCTCCACATGACGGCCCTGCTCCCGGACGCACTCGATCATGTCGGAAACCACCGCGCTTGCCGTAGCTTCCTTCCCTGCGCCCTTGCCATAGAACATAACATTTCCCAGCATATCCCCATGCAGCTTGACTGCATTG
>CADBOW010000178.1 GCA_902796375.1 uncultured Lachnospiraceae bacterium
GCGCAGGAAATCATGATCCAGGCAATAAGCCACATCCAGGCGGAGTCCGTCGATGTCAAACTCGGACACCCAGCCGCGAACCGCATTGAAAATGTGCTCGATCACAGCTTCATTTCTAAGGTTCAGCTTCACCAGATCATAGTTGCCTTCCCAGCCCTCATACCAGAAGCCGTCATTGTAATTGGAATTTCCGTCAAAGGACAGGTGGAACCAGTCCTTGTAGGGAGAATCCCATTTCTTCTCCAGAACATCCCGGAATGCCCAGAAGCCCCGGCCCACATGATTGAACACGCCGTCCAGCACTACGCGGATACCGGCTTCGTGCAGCGCATCCACAACCTTCTTAAAGTCCTCGTTGGTACCAAGGCGGTTATCGATCTGTGTATAATCCTGGGTGTTATATCCGTGGGTATCCGACCGGAATACCGGTGAGAAGTAGATCGCATTGATCCCCAGCTTCGTCATGTGGGGGATCCAATCCAGCACCTTCAGGATCCGATGTTCCGTCAGACCGTCATTTTCATAGGGTGCTCCGCAGAAACCCAGGGGATAGATCTGATAAAATACACTTTCTTCATACCACATATTATGTAAACCTCCGTTGTATTTTCGATTCTTACCGCAGCCAGACGTTCAGATCCACATTTCCGGTGATGCCGGGGACCGTCCCGTCCGAAGCATACTGCCAGCCCTCCACATGATAGGGGAACTGGGGCGTGTCATATGCCGCAAGCCAAAACTCATACTTGCCCAGTACCGAAAGATCCAGTGCCGAAACAAACCAGTAGGTGGACGCATAGATCATCGGCGTATATCCCGCCTTCTCTATGGTCTCACAGAAGCCACGCAAAGCTTCCGTCCTGTCTGCCACGGAAATGTTGTTCGCACGGACGCCCTCCGCTTCGATCTTCTCGGTATCAATGATGATGGGCTGTTTCACCTTGTAGGGCTTCACCATTTTCAGGACCAGGTTCGCCTCCTCGACGCCCTCATCATAATTCACTGCCTCCGTGAAGAAGTAGGTACCAACCTCCAGACCCGCTTCCGTTGCGCCCTTCATATTGGCATCAAAGTAAGCGTCCTTCTTGATCTTACCCTCTTCTCCGTATCCGCGGAAGCCCGCACGAATGATGGCGATCTCCACACCGCTGGCTTTCACCTGTGCCCAGTCGATGGTTTCCTGATATTCGGACACATCGATGGCAACCCGTCCGGCCTTCTTGCCGTCAGGGTAATAATTCATGTAGGCTTTCCCTTCCTTGGTGTAGAAATCATTTTCAAAGTCATAATCATCTCGCTTCACGCCGGAAACCACCTTGAAATAGGAGCAGTCCGGATAGGTTCCGAACAGAACATATGCCTTCTTCAGGTAAGCCACGTAATTCTCCCGCACCAGGTCGGTCATATCCGTCGGTGCATCAAATTTGATCTTTCCAGCCAGGGTTTCCACATCCACAGGATTTCCCTTGATCTCATTTTTCCGGATCTCATGGACCAGCAGAACTGTCAGTACGATACATACCACCGCCAGAAAGCCGCTCAAAGCCAGCAGCTTCAGCTGTCTCTTCCGAAAGACGCGATGCTCTTTCAGGCGCAGGCGATGTTCGTCCAGATATCCCGCATGTCGTCCCTCCTCATATGCCTGCTGCATCTCCGGAGTATCATACTCCATCGAGTCCGACATCTGATCCTGTATTTCTTCTTTCTTCATAAATCTTTCCTTATCATGAATCGTTTCACTTCACGCCCTCCCGGAGCATGCTCCGAAAAAAAACAATACAAGCATTATAGTATGGATAGCGTATCATTTCAAATCTTTTATTTTTACCATAAAATAGAAATGACCCGTATGACACCTTCTCCAAGTCATACAGGCCATATTCATATATTGACTACCCCCACTACGTAATCAACGATTGAATATACTATAGCACTTTTGGCTAAAAAGGAAAAGTCTTTTTGTGCATTACGATTAATTTTTGGCAAATGTTACAAAACTCATACACAAAGATTACAGAAATAAAAGGATGTGGGCGGCCGCAATCGTCAGATTGCACAACCGCCCATACACCAAAACCCTTATGACTGATTCTCCTTTGCCACCAGATTCGCTGCTCCGTATCTCTCACGCAGAACCGGCTTCTCAATCTTTCCGGTTGCATTTCTGGGAACCTCCGCAAAGATCACCTTGCGGGGACGCTTATAACGGGGAAGCTCCAGGCAGAAGTTGTTGATATCCTCTTCCGTAGCTTCTTCTCCCGGCTTCAGCTCGATGATCGCCGCAGCGATCTCTCCCTGTCTCGGATCCGGCAGACCGATCACTGCCACATCATTGATCTTGGAATTCTTCATCAGGAAGCTCTCGATCTGTACCGGATAGATATTCTCACCACCACTGATGATGACATCCTTCTTTCTGTCTACCAGCCAGATGAATCCGTCCTCGTCCAGCTTCGCCATATCTCCGGTGAAGAGCCATCCGTCCCGGATGCTCTCTGCTGTCGCCTCGGGATTCTTATAGTATTCGATCATTACGCCGGGGCCTCGAACGATCAGCTCGCCCACCTCTCCCTTCGGAACGGGAACGCCTGATTCATCCACGATGTTCGTCTCCCATCCGTAACCGGGAACACCGATGGCGCCCACATGATCGATATTCTCGATCCCGAGATGGACGCAGCCGGGTCCGATGGACTCCGAAAGACCGTAGTTTGTATCATAATCATGGTTCGGGAAGATAGCCTTCCAGCGGGTGATCAGAGATGCCGGAACCGGCTGTGCACCGATATGCATCAGTCTCCACTGATCCAGCTTATAATCCGAAACCTTCATCTTGCCGCTTTCCAACGCTACCAGAATATCCTGTGCCCAGGGCACCAGAAGCCATACGATGGTACATCCTTCCTTGCTGACTGTATCCAGAACATATTCCGGCTTCGTCCCCTTCAGCAGCACTGCCTTTCCGCCGGAGATCAGGCTTCCGAACCAATGCATCTTCGCCCCCGTATGATACAACGGCGGTATGCAGAGGAACACGTCATCCTTCGTCTGCCCATGATGCATCTGCTCCACTCTGGCCGAATGCATCAGCGCCTTATGCTCATGCAGGATGGCCTTCGGGAAGCCCGTGGTTCCTGATGAGAAGTAAATGGCTGCATTATCCGAATCTATGATCGGGATATCCGGATTCGCACTGCTGCAGTTGGCAACCAGCTCATTATAATCCTCCGCAAAGGACGGACAGCCCTCGCCCACGTAGAACAGCAGACGATTTTTGGAGATCCGCTCGGCGATCTCCTCCACACGGCCGATGAAAGCCGGACCGAATACAAGGATATCCACATCCGCCAGCTTCACGCAATACTCGATCTCTTCCGAGTCATAACGGAAATTCAGCGGCACGGCGATGGCACCTGTCTTCAGGATACCGAAGTAGATCGGCAGCCACTCCAGGCAGTTCATCAGAAGGATTCCCACCTTGTCGTCCTTCTTGATCCCCCGGGACATAAGTAAATGTGCAAACCGGTTCGCCTTCTCATTAAACACGGACCAGGTGATCTCTCTCCGGTAAGGAGCCTTCGGATTCGGCTCTGTCAGCTCATATTCACGCCATGTCACACGGCGGAGCTCCTTGATCTCCGGATTCACCTCTACCAGAGCCACATCATTTGCATAAATTTTGGCATTTCTCTCCAATAAGTCTGTAATCGGCATAATCAGATTCCCCTGTACTTTCTTATAGTCTTTGCTTTTTTGATACACTAAACATGCTTTATTATTTTAACACGTTGTTGCAGTAAAGTAAATGATTACTTCCTTACCATCGGATCCGGAAGGCCACCCCTTCCTCCTGCCTCTCAGCGGAAATGCTCCAACCATGAAGTCCGATGATATCCTTCGCCAGCGCCAGGCCGATCCCGGTATTTCCGTTCTTCCCGGTATAGAATCGGTCAAAAAGATGTGACAGTTCATCGTCACTGAACTCCTCCACATCATTCCAGATGGTCAGTTCGTTCTGACGGTTCGAGATCCGGATCCTGTGAACCGCATACTTGATCGCATTCGTCAGCAGATTCGTCACAGCATGTTCCAGATGATTCGCATCCGCAGAAACCTTCGCCTCCTGCAGATCCAGCTCCACCTCCAGATTCCTGCTGCGGATCACACCCTCCATGGGCATCAGGCAGTCCTGAAGAAACTCATTTACCGCAATCTCCTCCTTCTCCAGCCGGATGGATCCGCTTTCGATCTTTGCAATGCTGAGGATCCCTTCCACCAGATCGCTCATATGCTCTGCCTGGGACGCGATCACACGCCCGGTCTTCGGATAATCGGTGATGACACCCTTCTGGATCCCCTCCGCATATCCGCGGATGGCAGTCAGCGGGGTCTTCAGCTCATGAGAGGTATTCTCGAAGAACTGCTTCTGGATCAGCTGTGTCTGCTCCATCTTCTTTCCCAGCTGATATCCCGCAAAGCTGCCGATCAGTCCGATGGCGATGGCTGCAAACAGGAAGATCAGATTCATCCGGTTGACCATGTCATACTCGCCGGTCACATCGATATAAGCTACCTCTCTTCCCACGCCTTCGATCATATCCGAATCCGGGTTTGCCTTAAGAAAATAAATGTGTCCGTCGATCTCCGTTCTGGTAAGCTCCGTGGAATCATGTTCCGCGCACCAGTCCCGGATCCGCTTCTCCTTCGGCGAATAAAACACGTCCAGCTTCTCTTCCACCTGCTCATCCGTAGGAATGATCAGAATCTCCGCGGAATAGAGTGTCGATTCCTCCTGGGTATCCGCGGCAGCGGTTTCCAGCCCGGAATCCTCCGACGTCTCGTCCTCGATCTGGGTGATCACTCCCGTCAGATCTCCGCCGGCCAGCGCCTCCTCCACATAGACCGCAACCTTGGAGGAAGCGGCATACGTATCGATCGACAGTACCTGGCTGATGGCAGACTCGGATTCCGACCGGATCTGATGACGGATCACCACATTGAATATCACAAGGAACAGCAGCAATGTGACCACAACCGCCGTTCCTACCAGTACTGCTATATTAACCTTGGTACGTTTCATTTCCGTCCTCCAGCTTATATCCATATCCCCAGACAGCGGTGATCCGCACCCTGCTTCCCTGCTTCTTCAGCTTCTGCCGGATCCTACGCACGGTTTCATCCGTCACTCTGGTTTCCACATCCTCGGCATCGATCCCCCAGACCCGGTCCAGCAGCTCATCTCTGGACACTGCCACCCCCGGATGCTCCATCAGCGTTTCCAGGAGCGAGAACTCCGTAACGGACAACTCCAGGCTCTTGGAATTGCAGTACGCCGTATGGTCCTCGGTGGAAAATGAAATGTCCCCGTACATCCGGTTGTTTTGGGCGGTACTGCTCATCCTGGCCCGGCGCAGCAGTGCATTTACCCGGACCACCAGCAGAGACGGTGAGAATGGCTTGATGAGATAATCATCGCCCCCCAGCATCAGTCCGCGCATCTGATCCGCTTCACTTTCCTTCGCCGTCAGTATAATGATGGGCACATCCGAGATATCCCGCAGCTTCCTGCATATGGTCAGGCCGTCGCTTCCCGGCATCATCACATCCAGGATCACCAGGTCACAGGGATCCTTCGAAAATGCATCATACAGCGCATCTCCCGTGGAAAATGTACTGACCTCATATCCTCCGTTGGTAAGAAATCCCTCCAGTACATCCAGGATATCCTGTTCATCATCTGCTGCATAGATTCTCTGTCCCATAACTCCTCCGTTACATAAAGATTGCCTGCCCCTTGTGAGAGCAGGCAATCCATTTCTGTTTTCATGCTTCCTGTCGCCGACGATCCTTCTATCATGCAATCCTATCTGCCAAGGATCTTCTGCTCCAGTGCTTCCGCAGCCTTATCCAGCTCTGACAGCTCTGCTTCGTGATTCCTGATGAACTCTTCGAAGTCCTTCTCCGTAGTCTTTTCATCTGTGATGATGGACACCAGACCGATCTCTTCTGCCTTATCATAGATCTTCTTCATCTCGTCCAGATCCTCACCACTCAGGTTCTCAAGCTCCCTGATCACAACTTCTTCGTCCACCGTATCGACAGCGTACTCGTCCGAATACCAGCCTGCCTTCTTCTCCAGCTCTGTCGCCTGCTTCTCCAGCTGCTCTACTTCCTTCTCATACTTCTTTGTACCGGCCTCGACTGCTGCCTCATCATTCTCGAAATTCTCACCGAAGATCTCCGCACCGATTTCTGCCAGGCGGTCGTAGATTTTGTTCAGTTCACTGATCTCCGCCTCTGTCAGGTCGCC
>CADBOW010000179.1 GCA_902796375.1 uncultured Lachnospiraceae bacterium
CTGTTGTTTCCTGCATGGCTTTGTCCTTTCTGTTTGATCCAGCTTTGATCCTGCTTTGATTCTACTATGGAAAATGGGATATTCATAGACCTTTCGTCATATTGTGCTGAATTGTGCTGAATTCTGCCGGATTGTGCTGATTTTTGTTGAACGGACGGGTGGCATGCGGTAAAATGGTCTCATGGAGAAGATCCATGAATCAGACGGAAAATGAACATTTAGGAGGACTAGAACATGAAGATTACAACATTTAACCCGCAGATAGTTACAGAGAATGACGAACCGGTGATCAAACTCATGGAAGAGTTGGGCTTTGAGGTGAAGCATAGTCCCAAAGGCATCGGTGAGTTTAATGTATCCGGTACCCGGATGAAGGATGGGAACGGCTTTCACATAGATATTTCCCAGGTGGATCATATGCCGGCTCCGCATGATATGGTTGCGATCCGGATGAATGTTGATAATTTTGATGAAGCATATGAACTGCTTGTTTCCCATGGGTTTAAGAATTTTTACGGAGACAAGGTTGTAGACAGAGAGACATCCAAATCCGCCATGATGATCTCACCCTCGGGTTTTGCGATCAATCTGATTTATCATGTTAAAGACTGAAGAATGCCGCACCATTAAAAAATCAGTTGAAGAATACGGATGTCCTTCTGCAGATCAGAGGGCATTGATCGGAGGAGATGCTACTTCACAGGTCTCTGCGTGGAGGGGTTATTATCTTAGAATTATTACAGGGGGTGACAGATATGAATGTTGATCAGGTAGCATTTGGGCAGGTGGCAACAACGCTTGCGAAAAATTTTGACAGTATGTATTATGTGGACGTTGAAACCGATGGCTTTATAGAATTCTTTCACTCTGAAATGCTTGACAGTCTGAACCTTCCCGAGCAGGGAACGGATTTTTTCGCATTCCTGTCCGAGCAGGCAAGAAAGGTCGTACACCCGGATGACCTTGAATATGTGCTGCAGCTGATCGATAAGGATGCAATCATGAAAAAACTTTCTGAGAATAATTCAAGTCTGGTGGTATTCCGATTTGTCCTGAATGGTAAGATCGTACACATTTGCCATTTCAGTATTATGTGCGAAGATAAAAAGCACATTTTGGGATGTATAAAGGATATTGAGAATGAGTATCAGGAGAGAGAAGAACAGGACCGCCTGCTGAAATCAATTGAAACCCTTGCGCGACTGGATGACCTGACCGGGATCAGGAATAAACATGCATATTCGGAGCATGTGGAAGCAATAGATGAGCAGATCCGAGACGGCGATCCGGACCTTGCATTCGGAGTCGTCATGTGCGATATCAATGATCTGAAAAGGATCAATGATTCGAGAGGACACAGCTTCGGAAATGAAGCAATTCAAAAAGCGTGCCGAATGATCAGCGAAGTATATGAAAACAGTGAAGTATACAGAGTCGGGGGAGACGAGTTTGTCGTGATCATGACGGGTGATGATTACGTAAGACGCGAAGAGCTTCTGGAGAATCTGAAGGAGGAATCAGAAGCAAATTTGCGATCACGTTCCGGACCGGTGGTTTCATGTGGAATGGCAGTGTATGATCCCGGTGTTGATAAGGCTTTCGACGAGGTGTTCCAACGGGCTGACGGTTTTATGTATGAGAATAAAAAAGAACTGAAGTCCGGAAAAAAAGTGGAACGAAGTGAAAGAGAGAGAGGAGCCGATCGGGTCATTCCGATTGAAAGGAAGAGAAATCTTGACAGCTTATTCGGGGCTATTTTCACAACAGTAGGAGAAGGATATGTATTCCTGGCAGATCTGAAATATGATTTCTCCAGATGGTCTCTTTCTTTGATCAATGATTTCGGCCTTTCGTCTGAATATATGTATCATGCTGAGAAAATCTGGGAGAAGAACATACATCCGGATGACATTCCCCGCTATCTGGAAGTAGTGGATGCTGTTTTGTGGGGGAATTCAGAGCTGTATTCCATCAGCTACCGTGCCCGTAAAGCGGATGGAAATTATGTGGTCCTGAAACCGAGAGGATTTGTATTGTGTGACAGCAATGGAGAACCTGATTATTTCGGCGGGATCATCATCCCCCAGTAGTTGACCAGGGAGTGTAGGTTACCAAATGAAGGAAATAACGTCGGAAGATTTTCGAAATATACCGAAGGATGGCGACTCTGAAAGATCGGAAATGCCTGATGAGTCCTTAAGAGAAGAGAGACAGCATAAGGCAGAAGAAAGCATTCGAAAGAGGTTTCATAAGCAGCTGTTTTCGCCTTTTGCCAGGGCATGTAAAACATATCAGCTCATTCAGGAGGGCGACCATATCGCTGTCTGCATCTCCGGCGGTAAGGATTCCATGCTGATGGCAAAGCTTTTTCAGGAGATACAAAGACACAGAAAGTGTAACTTCGAACTGACCTTTCTCGTGATGGATCCCGGATACAAAAGGGAAAACCGTGAGCTGATCGAAAGGAATGCAGAAGCCCTGGGAATTCCGATTACGATATTTGAAAGCGACATTTTTGATGCGGTGGATACCATAGAGAAAAGTCCCTGCTATATCTGCGCAAGGATGCGCCGCGGATATCTGTACAGTAATGCCAGGACGCTGGGCTGCAACAAGATCGCCCTGGGGCATCACTATGATGATGTCATAGAGACGATCCTTATGGGAATGCTGCATGGGGCACAGATCCAGACCATGATGCCCAAGCTTCACAGCACCAATTTCGAAGGGATGGAGCTGATCAGACCCATGTATCTGGTTCGTGAGAGTGATATCTGTGCATGGAGAGATTACAATGAGCTTCATTTCCTGCAGTGTGCCTGTCATTTTACGGATACCTGCTCTACGTGTCTCGAGGATGAAATAACTCCATCGAAACGTCTGGAGACAAAGAAACTCATCGCTGAGCTTAAGAAGAACAATCCTTTTATTGAATCCAATATCTTTAAGAGTGTGGAGAATGTGAATCTGGATACGCTTATCGCCTATAAGAAGAACGGAGAGAGGCATCACTTCCTGGACGAGTATTGACACAGAGGAGGCGGCACCATGCGTGATCGTATCGTACAGATCGTCACAATTGAATCCGGAAAATAGAAAAAGAACCTGTCGGAGGTATTACGTTCCGTGACCCGTATCCTGAAAAGTAAATAATGGACATGCATTGCAATAGGTGTGACTCTGATCCTGCTTCTGATCGGAGTCCTTTTTACCGTGCGTTTTTATGTGGGTATGGAGAATACGAATATTTCCTGTACATCGATTTCTGATGAGAGTCCAAGCCGGATTTTTCATGGAATATACATGCGGTCTGTGGTAGAATGGAGCCGTGAGTGTATATCCCGGCTGCGGGATATGTGATGATCGGGCGTTGATCAGGGGAAGTAAAGGGAACAAGCCTATGTATGAGAAATGTGATGTGGTTCAGGGATATTACTACAGCAGACCGATTCCAATCGGAGAATTTGAGACGAGATATCTGTAGTATATCCGGACGGACAGAAGAGGGTAAATGATTGAGAATGCATGAACAGGATCAAAAACCGAATAAAGCAGCGAACCATGAGGGAATCCGTTCCCTTGCAGTTGCATTTATCGTAATAGCGATATTTATAGCCGGAGCGATCTATATCGGCCAGCGTTTCTATGCAACCGAAAAGGAAGTATTGCAGCAGCAATGCGAGCTGAACGCGAAGGATTCTGCCAGAGAATATGACCGCTGCCTGCTTACACGCTCCAATATTGTAACTGTTGCCGGCTATACTGTGGATACCATGATGAAATCCGGCAGGGACAATCATGCCATTCTGGAGTATCTGACTTCTGAGACCAATTATATCGTTGCCACTCTGGATCCCAGTACCACCGGTATCTACGGACTGATCAACGGTGAATACCTTGACGGATCCGGCTGGGTTCCGGATGCGGATTATGTTGCTTCGGAGCGCCCCTGGTATATCCAAACACTGGAGTCAAAGCGTGAGATCACCTTCGTTAAACCCTATCTGGATGATCAGACCGAAACCGTCATGATGACCGTGACGGATCTCCTCAGCGATAATAAAAGTGTTATAGCCATGGATGTAAGTCTCGATCCGATCCAGCGGATCATAGAGGAAGTCTCTTCCTCCACGGAAGGCAGTCAGGCCTTTGTTATGGATGCGGGTGGAATCGTTGTTGCGCATTCCGACAGAAGCCAGCTGGGTGTAAATTATCTGACCACACGGGATTCTCTGGGTCATTCCATTGCTGAAAGGATCCTGGGAGAAGGACAGATGCAGTTCGATCTTACGACAGAAGAGGGAGATTTCTCCGTCTATGTCGATAAGCTGGAAGGCGGATGGTATAGCATCAGTCTGATCAATACCGATATCTGGTACGAGCCGCTGCAACGTACCGTGGTGATCGTCGGAGTGGTTCTGGCTGTGCTCATCGCCGTTCTTACCGCTGTATTCCTGCGTCTTAACGCAAAGAACCGGGCGCTTCTACGACTTCATACACGCATCGATCAGGAGAAACGCCGCGGGAATGAGCTGCAGGCGCTTTCCGAAACCGACCGTATGACCGGTCTCTACGATCGTGTCAGCGGAAAACGCAAGGTAGACGAACTGCTTGCCAATGATGTGGAAGGCGTATTTCTGGAGCTGGATATCGACAATTTCAAATCGATCAATGATACCTATGGCCATCAAGTAGGGGATCGGGTGATCCTCGAGGTTGCTGATGCTCTCCACCACACCTTCCGGTCAAATGATATTACCATGCGGTTGGGAGGAGACGAGTTCGGCGCCTTCGCAGTCGGTATCACGAAACAGGATATGGCCGAAGCGATCATTCATCGTATGTTCCATCGATTGGAGAATATTGATATCGCCGAACTGGGGGACCGGAAGGTCAGTGCCAGTGTGGGGGCTGTGCTCTTTACCGGAAAGGAAAAGGCGTCCTTCGACGAATTATACGCTGCCGTTGATTCTGCCATGTATACCAGCAAGAAGATTTCAGGCAACAGTCTCACCTTTTGTAAGGATTGACGGCATAAGCTGAGCGGTCCATATTCTGCTTCCGGATCACTGTGACAATGTAGCTCACCAGACCGATACCGAGCATTACAAAACCCGCGATCATCAGGGCGGTCTGGAGCGGAGATGCGGTGCCGGCTATCTCAAAGACGCCCCGCATCATGCTGCTTACGGTTACGGCCGCTACCCCTGAGTTATAGACATTCCATGTGAACCTGCCGGGACTCGGGAGGATCCGGATCAGCCGGAGAAGGACTGCCGGGATCATACCGAGGACCAAAGGCCAGATGAAGAGCCAGGTCATATACGGGGATCGGACATTGTGTGAAAACTGATCATAGATGATAAAGATGATCAGGCAGAATAAACTGATCCCTCCGTAGAGGATCATTCCCCGGTTGAAATTTGGTGTCTGTTTAGTATCCGATGTATACAATATCACTCACGCTCCTTTCCTTGACGCGGTTCCCGTTGGTGGTGGGATTATTGATCACCTGTCCGTTGAAATACATGGTAGTGGATCCGCCGCCATCCAGGTTGTATGCCTGTTCACATCCGAGTTCATCCATAAGCTCGGCCAGCTGCAGAAGACTGAGGCCGACGCTTTCACTGGTCCTTCCGTCGGAAACCACCATTACGTAATGAAGCGGAGAAATGTAACCCAGCGCCGTACGCGGATTGCTGGTCATGGATTGCGCCACTTCAGAGCTCGCAGTTACGGCAACTTCGCCATCGATAACCAGCCCGGGACCGAAGGAATACACCTGCAGAGCACCGCGATCCAGAAGATCCTGGGCCGTTACCTCACCTTCTGTAATGATCTCCATGGTTCCATCCTCATAGATCACAAGATCCTGTGCGGTCTGACTGCTCACGGTATCGCGGTAAAGAATACCATTCCGGATC
>CADBOW010000180.1 GCA_902796375.1 uncultured Lachnospiraceae bacterium
AATGTTACAATTAGAAGGAGTATGGGCAGGGATATTGATGCCGCCTGCGGGCAGCTGAGACTCCATGCCATGCAGGGAAAGCAGTAGGAAATGCTTTCTTATGAAGACACGAAGGAGCAGCAGTTTGATATCAGTCGGAAGAACGGATGTCGGGAAAAAACGCGACAATAATCAGGATAATATCTATGTCAGCGACAGCCCGGTGGGACCGTTGCCAAATCTGTATATTGTAGCCGATGGGATGGGAGGCCATGCCGCCGGCGATTTTGCGTCCAGATATGCGATTCAGATCGTTGAGGATTTCATCCGGAAATCCACGATCAAGAATCCGATATCTGTGCTTCGGCGTGCTATGATTTATGCGAATAATGAGGTGTATAAGGAAGCGGAGAAGGATACGGCCAAGGGCGGCATGGGAACCACCATGGTAGCCTGCGTCATAGATGACCGTGAGCTGTACTGCGGAAATATCGGAGACAGCCGGCTGTATCTCGTGAATGATGAGATCCGTCAGATCACCATGGATCATTCTCTGGTGGAGGAGCTGATCCGCAACGGACAGCTGGAGCGGAATAAGGGCCGGAACCACCCGGAGAAAAATATCATCACACGGGCGATGGGCTCCAGAAATGAGGCGGTGCCGGATTTCTTCGAGATCTCGCTTTCCCCGGGGGACCGGATCCTGATGTGTTCGGACGGCTTGTCCAATATGGTGGAAAATGATGAGCTCCGGGATATCGTAAGAGAGAATGATGATCTGGAACAGGTCGTTGATTCACTGATCGAAAGGGCAAATTATTATGGCGGGAATGACAACATTTCCGCGGTTGTAATATCGGTATAGGAAAGAGGAAGAGAAATGTTAAAACCGGGAACTATCTTAGACGAAAGGTATGAGATCATTGATGTCGTTGGCACCGGGGGAATGTCTACGGTATATCGGGCCAAGGATCATCGGCTGAAACGTTTTGTTGCAGTCAAGGTTCTCAAGACCGAGTATTCCAACGATGCGAATTTTGTATCCAAGTTTCGAGTAGAGGCACAGGCTTCCGCCGGACTGACGCATCCGAATATAGTCAGTGTATATGATGTTTGCGAGGATAACGGAAGATACTTTATCGTGATGGAGCTTGTTGAGGGCATCACGCTGAAGGAATATATCAATCTGAACGGACGGCTGACCATGGATCAGGCGCTGGATTTCTCCCTGCAGATCGCATCCGGTCTGGAGGCGGCGCATGAGCATCATGTGATCCATCGTGATATCAAGCCTCAGAATATCATTGTGTCCAAGAACGGGAATCTGAAGGTGACGGATTTCGGTATCGCAAAGGCGGCCACCTCCAATACCATGTCCACTGCAGGCATGGGATCCGTTCACTATATCTCGCCGGAGCAGGCCCGCGGCGGCTACAGCGACGAGCGAAGCGACATTTATTCCATGGGTATCACCATGTATGAGATGGTGACCGGAAGGGTGCCCTTTGAAGGGGATACCAATGTTGCCATTGCTCTGATGCATATTCAGAATGAAATCATTCCGCCCTGTGAGCTGTATCCCGACATTTATTCCAGCTTTGAGAAGATCATTCTGAAGGCGACTCAGAAGAAGCCGGAGAGACGGTATCTTACGGCAGCGGCCCTCATCGCCGACCTGAAGCGGGTGAAGGCAAATCCGAATATCGATATTATCGTTGCGCCTGTGGCAGCACCCACAGGCCCTACACAGAAATTTACGGAAAGCGATTTCCAGAAGATCAAGACGGAGGCGGAGCTTCATCCGGTGCAGCAGGGAATGTCGTCTGCAGCAACCCCGGATCGGGAGAAGCTGAACCGTCTGATCAGCGAAGCGGAGGAGGATGATTACGGCTACGAAGAGGAGGTCCGTACACCTCAGCCCCGGCGTCAGTCCATCAAGAAGGTGGATGATGATGAGTATGACTATGATTATCAGGAGCCGCAGCAGGAAGAGGAAGAGGATGTGGATCCCAAGCTGGCGAAGGCCGTAATGATCGGTGGTATCGCTGCAGCTGTGGTCATAGCCGTGATCGTGTTCATCGTGATCGGAAATATCATGGGATGGTTCAAGTTCGGCAAGGGAGAAGACAAGACCACCTCCACGGTGGCGGTGGCAACGGAGACAGGGACAGGCGCGGCTACGGAGGCTAAGACCGTTTCCGAGGAGATCGTACGTGAGATGGTGGATGTAGTGGGATTCACACAGCGTGCAGCCGAGAAATCCCTTAAGGATGCAGGCTTCAGCAACATCAAGGTGGAAACCGCAAATGATGAGAAGGTTCAGGCGGAATATGTCATTTCCCAGAGTCATAAGAAGGGAGAGAAGCTTCCGGAATCCACAGAGATCGTGATCGTGGTATCTCTGGGAGCAGAAGAGGTCGCTGTTCCGGATGTATCCACCTATACGGATGAGCAGGCAACCAAGGTTCTGCAGGAAGCGGGCTTTGAGGTGCTTCATGCATATGAGTTCAGTGATACTGTAGAGAAAGACAAGATCATCAAGACATCACCGGAGAAGGATGCGCTGGCCGCAAAGGGAAGCAAGGTGACTCTTGTAGTCAGCAACGGTAAGGAGACCAGAACCGTTCAGGTTCCGAAGGTGACCGGCATCAGTGAGTCCGCAGCCACCAGCAGTCTTGCGGCTGTGAATCTGAGCGTTGGAAATGTAACACATGAGAACAGCGATGATGTGGAAGCAGGCCTCGTGATCAGTCAGAGTCAGTCCGAGGGTACCGAGGTGGAAGAAGGAACCACGGTGGATCTGGTGATCAGTGACGGACCGAAGGTGGTAACCTATACAGGTGCCGTATCCGGAAATATCAGCACATCCGCATCCGAGGTTATGGATACGCCGGAGGGTGTGACCGTAGTCGTATACATTTCCGATCAGGACGGAGATCATCAGGTGGCATCTGCAAATGTGGATGTTCTGGAAAAGGGAAGCATCAGTCTGTCCGGAAATGTGACCGGTCTCAGCAATAAGGACGGAACCCTGAAGCTGTCCGTAGTAAGCTCCGGAGGAGACGATGTTACAGACTATTATCAGAATTCCCTGACACTTACCT
>CADBOW010000181.1 GCA_902796375.1 uncultured Lachnospiraceae bacterium
ATCCCACCAAGGTGGACCGCTCCGCATGCTATGCCGCACGCTATGTGGCTAAGAATCTGGTGGCAGCCGGTCTGGCAGAACGTTGTGAGATCCAGCTGTCCTATGCCATCGGTGTGGCACAGCCTACGTCGGTCATGGTAGACACCTTCGGAACCGGAAAGCTTTCGGATCAGCGGCTGACTGAGATCGTTCGCGAGAATTTCGATCTTCGTCCGGCGGGGATCATCCGGATGCTGGATCTCCGGCGCCCGATCTACAAGCAGACTGCGGCCTATGGTCATTTCGGACGTACCGATATCGATCTGCCGTGGGAGAAGACGGACATGGCTGAGAAGCTGAAAAGTTATCTGTAAAATGAAACAGTGGAAGGAAGGAGACGTATCCCTGCCGTGATTCAAAGCAGGAAAGAATGCGGCTCCTTTTTTCACCGGAACGGGGAGAAGACAGGGATGTAAGATACAGGATGGGAGGAAGAGCATATGATCAGGATCCTGGTGGTTGAGGATGAGGAAGCGATCGCACGGATGATCGCCGTGAATCTGGAATTCTCGGGCTACAGGACTGTGGTTTTCAACGATGGGAAGGAAGCGGCAGAGGCGCTGGAACAGGATGCAGACTACAATCTGGCACTGCTGGATGTGATGCTTCCGGGAATGGACGGATTCCGACTCTTCGAGGTGGTGCATTCGAAGGGGATTCCCGCCATCTTTCTGACGGCGAAGGATGATGTGGTTTCCAAGGTGACCGGACTTCGGGGCGGCGCGGAGGATTATATTGTAAAGCCCTTTGAGGTGCTGGAGCTGATGGTACGGATCGAGAAGGTACTGGAACGGATCGGCGCCATGAAGAAGACGGAGACCATCTGCGGGCTGGAGGTGGATTTCGAGGCCATGCAGGTGAAACGGGAAGGCAGGGAAATGCACCTTACCACCATGGAGTTCAGGCTGCTGGAGGTCCTGATCCGGGATGTGATCATCAATCTGGTGGACAATGCCATTAAGGCAAGTCAGCCGGGGGATACGGTGTGGGTTGCCTGGAAGGATGGAGTGTTGTCCGTCCGGGATGCGGGGATCGGAATCCCACCGGAGGAGCTGGCCTCCATCACGGAGCCCTTCTACATGGTGGATAAGTCCAGATCCCGGAAGGAAGGCGGCGCAGGCCTGGGACTGTCTCTTACGAAGCTGATCCTGGAGAAGCTGGGGGCTGTGATGGAGATCAGCAGCACGCCGGGTGAAGGAACGGAGATCTCCATACGGGGGCTTGCATGAACGCTTTACATTTTTTTTACAAAAATCGGAATACTTGATAGCATTTTTTGAAGTATGCTTGTGCTTGAAACCAGACAGACCGGGAGTGGCGAAGAAGCTTATCATTTTCAGGCATACGGAGGTCAGAATATGCGAAGAATAAAGAATACACGGATCAATCGAATGAAAAAAAGAGTTCTCTGTCTTGCACTGGCAGGTCTCATGGCGGCGACCCTTCCCGCATGCGGCGGGGATACCGGGGATACGGCGGAGCCCACCACCAGCCGCGCTCCCATCGACAAGAGGAAGACAGCCAGAAACCTTGTGAAGCAGGCGGAGGAGGGGGCCGTTTCCGATGATGGTGAGAGTGCGAAGCTGGGGGATTACACCACGGATGCCGCAGCCCCGAAGGAGGGACAGGCCGCAGACATGAAGGAGATCGATCATTTTCAGACAAAGCTTTCCAGCAAAAATGAACTGCTGAAGGTTGAAGTGGATTCACCGGTCCGGATTCCGGAAAGCAACGCCTATCCGATCCTTTCCGTATCCCGGGGGAGCATCGATGATACGATCCTGAAGAAAACGAAGGAAGCTCTGCTGGGGGATGCTCAGTTATATGACGGAGTCCGGCTCTACAGCACCTATGTGGAAAATACTCTGGCAAAGGGCGAGACGCCGGATCCTGCAAATGACTACAGCGGGCAGGTGCCTTATGCCGAGATCACAAAATACCCGGTCAGCACGGAACTCTTCCGGGTGAAGGATAAGGAGAAGGACTATGCGGACGTGGGGAATTATTCGGATTATTATATGTCCCTCATGCCGGACGGAGAGCTCTTCTACGGAGTTACGGACGGGAAGGATGGGACATTTGCAAATCTGTCCGTCACCGGCTCGAAGCAATACGGAAGCTCCCTGAAATTCTTCAGGAGCAAAGATTATAATGTGAACAACGGCCTGGTGCTTCCAGGGGTCAATATCTACGGATGGCCGGTGGATCAGGGGCTGGATTACATTTACAATGAGCAGAAGAATCCCCAGCCGCCTGTGGGAACCCCCATGAAAATGCAGCAGGAGACCATGGCGGACGGAGAGGTCATGTGGTCAGGTGACGGAACCGTGGATCCGAATTTTACCGGTTTTTCCGTAAAGGAGAGTACGAAGGAGACCAACCATCTGACGAAGGAGGAAGCACTCCGCCAGGCGGAGGAGCTTCTGACGAAGGTGGGACTGACGGGGGAATATGCGCCGGCACTGGTTCAGGAGGAGTATTTCACGGATGTGGAACAGCTGAATGACGGAAAGGACGCGGCAGGAAAGTACGGCTACGAATTCCTGGCAGGGAAGGCATGGCATATTGTATTCCAGCGTTCCGTCAATGGAAATATGCTTGAGGATTACGGCGAGAAGTACACCTACAAGGGCGGAAAGCAGGTGTGGTTCGGAGAAGGCATTGAGGTATATGTGAATGATAACGGGATTGTCGGCTTTGCCGTCAGCGATCCTCTGAAGGTGGAGGAGACGGTGGTTGAGGACGGAAAGCTGCTGGATCTGGAGGAGATAAAGAAGATTTATGAGAAGAGCCAGCTGGAGTCGCTGAATAACAGTACCATGTTTGATTCCATCCTGAATGTCACTGAGGAAGAGGCAAAGGTGACAGAGCACCCGGCCTATACGATCCGGATCGAGGATATCTCTCTCCGGTATGCGCGGGTCACCGAACAGAGTGAGTTCGAACGGGGGCTTCTGGTACCGGTCTGGAGCTTCAGCGGGACCTGCCATGATGAGACCGGAAAGCTGGTGACGGAGGGCAGCTTCCTGCAGATCAATGCAGTGGACGGGTCCGTATATAACGCCGAGATCGGAAACTGAATCCTGCCAACGATTACCCTGCAGTGATGTGGCCATACATGAGCGCCGAGGACGATTTATGTGATGAGAATCGTACAACGTTACCTGGCAGTGACTGACCCGGTGACGGTGTTGAGTTTCGGCATTGACTGTGATACTATTCCTTTTGAACAG
>CADBOW010000182.1 GCA_902796375.1 uncultured Lachnospiraceae bacterium
CTTCCGGTGCCTTCGGTGCTTCCGGTGCCTTCGGCATCTCAGGAGCCTTCGGGGCTTCCGGTGCTTTCGGCATCTCAGGAGCCTTGGGGGCTTCCGGTGCTTTCGGCATCTCAGGAGCCTTGGGGGCTTCCGGCGCTTTCGGCATCTCAGGTGCCTTGGGGGCTTCCGGTGCCTTCGGCGGTTCCGGGGCTTCCGGTGTCTCCGGAGCCTTCGATGCTTCCGGTGCTTCCGGGACTTCCGGTTTCATTCCCTGGGGCGGCATTCCAGGTGCCATTCCCTGAGGCGGCATTCCCGGTGCCATTCCCTGAGGCGGCATGCCCTGTCCGTAGGGTACTCCCCCGCCCGGCTGTGCTACGGCGCGGTTTCTCATTACTTCCGCACGGTTAACCTTGCCTGAGGGACTGCTGTCCTGCGCAACCATTACCAACAGTTCATCCAGTAAACGGATAAACCGTTCCAGACTGAACTGATATGCATTCGTTTCTGTCAGAAGACGTGCAACATAATTATCACGATCCGCTTCATCAAAACGCATCTTCGAGATCAGTTCCCGGAAAAATGCCGGGATCTCGGATACGTCCATGGTTCCCTGCTGAATCGGAAACAGAAGACAGATCGTCTGTTCATTTGCAGGATTCACATAGATATATTCATCGTTTTTCACGATACAGCTGACCGGTATTCCTTTCGAACCTGCAGAAAAGGTTATGGAAAGGTTTTTGAGGATCGTAAGAACATCCTTCTTCCGAAGCTCCTTTTGTATAAACCCGTTCAGCGTAGGGAAATCCGGCACATTTGCAATCAGGCTTCTCTGTCCGTCATTGTCGATATACTGCGTCTGCATAAGCCCCTGGATCTGCAGCCCCTTGGCGCGATCCATCACACGGTCATCCACCTGCTCATAGGCCTCCAGATAGTGTCTCACCGTCTGGAATTTTCCCATCTTGTCAATATCAATCCTGTACTTCTTCATGCTACACTTCCCCCATTTCCGTTCCTAGTACTTAAATACGAACTCCTCATCACCCAGACAGATCTTTGAGTTATTTGTCAGAAGAACCTCTTCGCCTTCTGTCAGCTCTTTACCGTTCACATAGGTGTGGTTCGTAGACTTGTTGTCCTTGATATAATATCCATCATCCTTCTTCGTGATGATCGCGTGCTGTCTGGAAATGGCTCCGTTACCGCTTACATGGTAATCAACACCCCGGTTGGCCTTTCCGATCCTGAAAATGTTCTTCGTGATCATCGTCCGTTCCTCAGTAGTCTCACGGATCAGATACGGGTTCACCTTCATTCCGGGACCGTCCGTCAGGACTCCGCTGGTTCCGGTGGGTGCAGCCGGTTCTTCCTCTTTTGCTTTCTTCTTTCCGCCCTTCTTCTGCTCCTTCTTCTCATCCGGAGGCGTCAGATCCTTGATATCCTCTGTAACGACATTCTTCTTTTCCTTCGCATTCTTGGATACTCTGGAAACCTCTTCTATATCCTCTGATCTCAGCAGATCCGTACTTGCCGTATCGCCGGTCTCATGAGCGATCTCTGCCTCCTGGGCAGCTGCATTCTGAATGATGGCCGCTCTGCTGACCTTGATATTCTTTCCTCCGTTACGCGCTCCTCTGGTAGCCTGCTTTGCTTCCTCCGCAAGCCGCTTTGCCTTCTCTGCCAGTTCTTCCAGAGACAGCTCTTCCGGCTCCGGTGCCGGCTGTTCCTCTTCTTCAGCCTCTTCTACGGCTTCCTCCTCGACTTCTTCGGCAGCTGCTTCTTCTGCAGCTTCCTCCTCAGCTTCTTCTACAGCTTCCTCTTCCGGCTCAGCTTCTTCCGATGCTTCTTCCTCCGGCTCAGCCGCTTCCTCAGCAGCTTCTTCAGCCTCCGTCATTTCAACATCATCCTCTTCATCATCTCCGATTTCAGGAAGCTCCTCCGAGCTGTCACCGAGATCACTCATGAAGCTGTTAACGCCGCCCTCTTCAGGAGCCATATCCTCTACATTCACCACCTCACCGTCTTCGGTAGCGATGCTGGTATCTTCCTCGTCAAATTCGATTCCGTCATCCTCCATCAGCGCCTCTGTCAGGCCGATGAGATTTCGAAGGTTAAATGTATCTCCGTTGATAAATGCGAGAAGTGTTCCCGCATAGGTCACATCACCATCCAGATCATATTTGAAGTTGGCGATCAGCTGGCGGATAAAGCCTTTGAATTCCGTGGATACGGAAGCATCTCCCTCCACCGGAAGACAGATAAACTGCATCTTGAGTGTATCCGGATCAATGTAGATAAATCCCTTATGAAGCAGGATATATGCCAGATGCAGAGCCTGCTCCTTGCAGCTGATCAGGCCCAGTGCCACATTTCTCAGAATCTTTAATACGATCTCCTTGCTGACTACACCTGAGGTGTATTTCTCCAGCGAGATCTTGCCTGAAATATCATAGGTGAGATAATCATAATCCTCATCCTGTTCAAAGATCACTCTGACAAGCTCGGCCGGACTCTCATCCTCCAGGAAATCCAGAGTATCTTCGTCCAGCTCCATCCCCTCTCCCAGGATATAGGTCAGGTATCGCTCCTTTCCGATTGTTTTCGCATGAAAACTGAAGCTTCTCATTTTCTTTCTCCTCCCCTTTGTGTCATTCTATATCTGAATCAGTCGATCATTCTTCGTCACCCTCCGACCCACTGTCTTCGGATTCACGTTTCATTTCCTCCACGGTTTTTCCGCCGGAATTGATATGCTCCTCATAGGTCTCAAAGAACGCATGCTCTCCCGTTTCCTCATTCACGATATGGTAATAATAGTATCCATGTTCCGTCGGTTCCAGCACCGCTTTGATACAGGCCAGACCCGGATTGCAGATCGGTCCTGCCGGAAGGCCCGTATACTTGTACGTATTATATGGAGAATCCACTTCCAGGTCGTCGTAGGTAACCTCCTCGCGGTCATACATACCCTTCGTGATCGGATAGAGAACCGTAGAGTCGATCTGAAGATTCATATCATCCTTCAGACGGTTATTGATGACGCCGGCGATCACCGGGCGCTCATCCGGGATCCGGCATTCACGCTCGATCATGGACGCCATATTGATCACCTGATAGGAATTCAGTCCCCGCTCCGCCGCCTTCGCCTGCAGCTCCGTATTGTAATAAATGCTGAAGGTATCCAGCATCCAGTCCACCAGAGATTCCGCAGTGGTTTCGGCCGTGATATCATATGTCGCCGGGAAGAGATAGCCCTCCAGACGATATCTTACATCTGCCCCCGCCGGAACATCCTCCAGGAACGGAAATTTCACCTTGGTGACAGACTTACATGCATTAATGAATTCTTCTGCGGTGCAGATATCCTGCTTCTCACAGCGCGCCGCAATCTGATCGATGGTGAAGCCCTCCGGAACGACCAGCTTCTGAAGTACTCCTCCGGTTTCATCCTCCGCTGACATGATGGCCATCATATCCAGTGTGTTCATGCCGGTATTCAACGTATACGTTCCATGCTTCAGCATCCCGCGATATTCAGAGTCCTGAAGGCGGTCTACAAATGCGCCTTCGAATTTGATCAGACCGTTTTTATATAAAATGTGTGCGATCTGTTTTACCGATGCATTTTCAGGGATCACCACCTTAACGTCTACTCCCTGTGTAGTCTCCGTGTTCGTCATCTCGGCTTCGTACTCGGCACGGTATTCCTTGATCCGTGTCATAACGATCATCCCCAGTGCCAGCAATGCACAAATGGCGATCATTGTCTTAACTAATTTGATTGAAATCTTGCCCGGGGTCATGTCCCGAACCCTCCTCGGTTATCCATAAAATTTGTAAAAGGGCATACTTGCACTAAGTTTACAATAATGCTATCATATAATATCATCTTTTATAAAAAAATTCAAGGAAAGAAGGGTATTATTTTGGCAAATCCAATCGTAACGATCACCATGGAAGACGGCGGCGTAATGAAACTGGAATTATATCCGGAGATCGCCCCCAACACAGTCAACAATTTCATCACTCTGGCCAACAAGGGCTTCTATAACGGTCTTGTATTTCACAGAGTCATCAGCGGTTTCATGATCCAGGGCGGTGACCCGGACGGTCGGGGAACCGGCGGTCCCGGATACTCCATCAAGGGAGAATTCTCCGGAAATGGATTCGCAAATGATCTGAAGCACACCAGGGGCGTCATCTCCATGGCTCGCTCCATGCGCCCGGACTCGGCAGGCTCCCAGTTTTTCATCATGCACCGTGATTATCCGCATCTGGACGGAGAATATGCAGCCTTCGGCAAGCTGACCGAGGGTGAGGATGTACTGGACAATATCGCACTGACCAAAACAGGCTGGGGCGACAAGCCGGTACAGCCCCAGGTTATGAAGACCGTAACAGTGGAAACCTTCGGCGTAAGCTATCCCGCACCGGAGACCATTGCTGACTGATCCACAGGATCTCATCAAAAAGAAAACCTCCCCGTGTTCCATGAAAATGAAACACGGGGAGGTTTTTTTCTGTATTATGGATCAAAGCTCCACATTCCAGTAATCATCCAGCGTGGCGAAATAATCCTCCACGGTCTCCGGTCTGCGGATCTGTACTACATTTCCATCCTCACGAAGCAGCAGCTCCGCGGAATGAAGACGTCCGTTGTAGTTATAGCCCATTGCGAAGCCATGGGCTCCGGTATCATGGATCACCAGATAGTCTCCCATGTCGATCTTCGGCAGCTCCCGATCGATGGCAAACTTGTCATTATTCTCACAGAGAGAGCCGGTCACATCATAGACCTGATCCTTCGGTGCATTTTCCTTTCCCAGCACGGTAATGTGATGGTACGCACCATACATGGCCGGGCGCATCAGGTTTGCCGCACAGGCGTCCACGCCGATGTATTCCTTGTAAATGTGCTTCTCATGGATCGCCCTGGTTACCAGGTGTCCGTAGGGCGCCATCATGAAGCGTCCGGATTCCGTGAAAATGCTGACATTTCCCATGCCTGCCGGTACGAGGACCTCCTCGTATACCTTCTTAACGCCGGCTCCGATCACTTCGATATCATTCCCCACCTGATCCGGTCTGTAGGGAATTCCGATCCCTCCGGACAGGTTAATGAAGGACAGGGCCACCCCCGTCTTCTCCTTGATCTCCACCGCCAGGCGGAACAGAATGCCCGCAAGGGTGGGATAATAATCATTTGTCACAGTATTGCTGGCCAGAAAGGCGTGCATACCGAATTCCTTTGCCCCATGGGCTGCCAGGTAGCTGTATGCTTCCATCAGCTGATCCTTCGTCATTCCGTACTTGGAATCCCCGGGATTATCCATGATGGCATTTGAGATCTCAAAATATCCTCCGGGATTGAACCGGCAGGAAATACGCTCCGGGATCCCGCAAACCTCCTCCAGCATGGGGATATGGGTGATATCGTCCAGATTGATGGTCGCTCCCAGCTTCGCTGCATAGGCAAATTCCTCCGGAGGTGTGTCGTTGGAGGAGAACATGATCTCCTTACCTACGATACCGCACTTCTCGGACATCATCAGCTCTGCCAGGGAGGAGCAGTCGGTGCCGCAGCCTTCCTCATGAAGGATCTTCAGGATTGTCGGATTCGGAGTGGCCTTTACGGCAAAATACTCCTTGAAGCCCGGATTCCAGGAGAAAGCCTTATGCATCTTCTTTGCATTCTCACGAATGCCCTTCTCATCATAAATGTGAAACGGTGTGGGATATGTTTTTACGATCTCCTCCACCTGTTCTTTGGTTACAAATGGTGTTTTCACTTCTTATTCCTGCCTTTCACAAACGGTACAAAGTTGCTTCGTGCATCTATGAAACCGTTTTTCTCCATATAGTCACGTTCTGCATCGGCCAGACGACGAACAAAAGCTTCCGCCATGCCTGCATTCTCCACAATATATCGGATCATGTCAGCATCATCCACAACCGCCGGTTCGGGTGATGTCAGAGATGCCGCATCCGGATCCACATTCACGCCAACCTTGTCAAAATACAGATCCTGGGTTCTCACAAACGAATCCGCAGCCTCAAGGCTGCAGCCGGTCTGCTCTGACAATGTCCTGGTCAGATCTATCAGATCAAGATATTTCATGCCGTGTCCTCCTTTACTACATTGGGATAAGAAAGATTATATCACATCTGAAGATTGTTTTCATATAGTTTTCTTACATGGGAAATATATGATCGAATCCCCTTACGGGACAAAAACAAAGAGCTCGCTGGGCAATCAGCGAGCTCAAGGTATGAAAAAATGTGGGGGAAGGTATAGATTCCTTCATTTGGAACATC
>CADBOW010000183.1 GCA_902796375.1 uncultured Lachnospiraceae bacterium
CTGTGGCCTTCAGATTATATCCGAAATGGCTGTATACATATTTATGATCATACCCCTGCGGAAGTTCTCCGAACTGTCCGTCAAACCGGTGGCCGCAGAGATTATCCCGTCCCGGAGGACATACGCACTCTCGTCCCCAGTCCCGCATGGAAAGCATGATCTTATGCAGCAGCGGATTATCTGTGTAAACCGCACCGCCCTCTCCCATGGTCATATGATGAGGCGGATAAAATGAAGACGTTCCGATGTCTCCCCAGGTTCCGGTATATTTTGTTACTCCGTCAATGGTAACCTTTGTTCCCAGGGCATCGCAGTTATCCTCAACCAGCCAGAGATTATGCCGGTCACAGAATTCCTTCACCTTACGAATGGAGAAGGGATTCCCCAAAGTATGCGCGATCATAACTGCCTTCGTCTTTTCCGAAAGCGCATTTTCCAGCTGATCCACATCGATATTATACTGCGGGATCGTTACATCCACGAAGACGGGTACTGCACCGTACTGCAGAACAGGGCTTACCGTTGTGGGGAATCCCGCTGCAACGGTGATCACCTCATCTCCCCTTTTCACCTGCCGATCCCCGAGGAGCGGTGAGGTGAGCGCCATAAAAGCTAGGAGATTGGCGGAGGATCCGCTGTTCACCATGTGAACGAACTTTGCGCCGATCCATTCCCCGAACTCTTTTTCAAATTGTTCCGAGAACCGTCCCGCCGTAAGCCAGAAATCCAGCACGGCATCCGTTGCCGCACACATTTCCTTTTCATCATATACACGGGAAGCATAACCGATCCGGTCGCCCGGCTGGTATGTCTTCTCCAGTTCCGGCTTCTTCACTTCCTGATAATATTTTGCAACAAGAGCCCTGATCTCCTCCCTGAGCTCCTGTTCCCTTGACAAATCCGACATCGCCTTAAGCCTTTCAACATGTTTTTATTTAATGAAGGCCGCTATATTATACCGGAGCCTTTCTCCGACAACGCGCCTCACTCCGAAAGAAACGCTTCGATCTCCCGGTTCATCTCCTGCCGGATCCGTTCTGCCCGTGCAGCCGGTTCCGTATCTCTGCAGGATATATATACCCTGGTCCAGTTCACTGTCTCCGAGAGCGCACGGTCAATATTCCAGACCGGTTTCCAGCCGAAGGTCGCCCTGGCCAGACTACAGTTCAGTTTGAGAAATGTCGCCTCGTGAGGCCCCACATTTCCTACATTCTCCCAGGAAAGCTCCGGTTCTTCTTCACTCTTTGCTTCGTTCCATGCCTTGCAGAACCGGGTTACCAGATCTCCTGTAGTCACACAGTCCGCATCCTCCGGGCCGATATTGTATGCACCCGCAAGTTCCGGATTCATGTACTGCGTCCTGAGGATCGTAAGATACATGAACAGCGGTTCCAGCACATGCTGGAAGGGACGGATGGAATAAGGATTCCTGACCTTGATCATCGGTTTACATAATTCATCCATCACTGTCCGGACACTGTCCGGAATGATCCGGTCTCTGGCGAAATCTCCTCCACCGATCACATTTCCGGCCCTGGCCGTAGATGTGGGAATCCCCATTTCCTTCAGGAATGAGTTTACATAACTATGTGTAACCAACTCCGAGCAGGACTTGGAATTGGAGTAAGGATCATACCCGTCCAGAGGTTCCTCCTCCCGGAAAGCCTCGCCCCGCTCTTCATTTTTATAGACTTTATCCGTGGTTACATTGACAAAGGATTTTACCGATCCGGTGAGCCGCACCGCTTCACAGATATTCACTGTACCCATGACATTGGTCTCATAGGTATACCGCGGCTCTTCGTAGGATGTCCGGACGATGGGCTGAGCCGCCATGTGGATCACCAGCTCCGGTTCATACTTCTTCATCACCTGAAGCAGCATGTCGAAGTCCCGGATATCTCCGATCACCGAATGAAGCACTCCGCCGGAGACTTCGTCCTTTACCTCCGTCTCCCGAGATTCCTTCCCGTCACTCGCCGTTTCATCCGGTTCTGCGGAAAGCCGGTACAGGCTCTCCTCCTCGGGTGCCAGGGAATACCCGATCACCTCTGCCCCCGCGTAAAGCAGAATCCGGGTGAGCCAGCTCCCCTTAAAACCGGTGTGACCTGTGACAAAAATCTTCTTTCCCTTAAAAAATGTCAGCTCGTCTTTTGTCATGCCCATACCATCCACTTTGCTTTACCCTCCTGGATCATGCGGTCCAGAAGGTCATGCTCACGCTTTGTATCCATGCACTGCCAGAACCCGTCGTACTCGTAGGCATTCAGCTCCCCGTCCTTGGAAAGCTGGCGCATGGGTCCCTGCTCAAAAATGGTAGTATCATCAATAAGATAATCAAAAACCTTCGGCTCCAGCACCATATAGCCGCCGTTGATCCTGGCGGAATCCGTCTCCTCCTTCTCCCGGAAGGAAGTGATCTTCTTGGAATCCGGATCCACCTCCAGCACACCGAAGCGCTGTCCGAAGCGGATGGCCGTAACCGTGGCGATCTTTCCCTGCTCTCTGTGGAAACGGAGCAGATCATTCATATCCACGGTGCACACAGCGTCTCCGTAGGTCAGCATGAAGGTCTCATTTCCCACATATTTCTGCACGCGTTTCACACGTCCGCCGGTCATGGTATCAATTCCCGTATCCACAATGGTCACCTTCCACGGCTCAGCCACGTTGTTATGCACGGTCATCTGATTCTCCGCTGTAAAGTCAAATGTAATGTCGCTGTTGTGCAGATAGTAGTTCGCGAACCACTCCTTGATCACATGCTGCTTATATCCGGCACAGATC
>CADBOW010000184.1 GCA_902796375.1 uncultured Lachnospiraceae bacterium
CTCGCAGCGGGAAGCATCCGCCACGCCCCGGACCAGACGGACATACTTCATATTTTCCATGGCTGTGAGAGATCCGTCGATGATGGGATTCTCGATCATGAAGCTGATCCGGTCCCGATGCTTATCCAGATGCTCCTCCTTCTCAAACAACCGGACCCTTCCGTCTGTGGTATGGGCCAGCCCGCCGACGATCTTCATGATGGTGGTTTTGCCGGCACCGTTGGGTCCGATGAGCCCTACGATGTGCCCCTTCTCCACGGAGAAGGATACATCATGAAGAACCTGATGCTTTCCGTATATCTTGTTCACGTGTTGTAATTCGATAACCTTCATACGTACCTCTTTTCTGCTTCGTGAATTATCTGATTCTAGATTACTACCGGATGGTTAAGAAATGGTAAAGAAGAAAAAAACGCTTGACTTTTACGATTTAATGCGGTAAAGTGATAAAGCGTTTGAGAGGCTGTTGACCGATAGGCCCGTTTCCGTGCGGGAAACTGCTTGACGTTCACAGGAAAATGGAATAGCATATATCCGTGTTATCATTTTACAGAGATACGGAGAAACAGAATGAAGATACTTTTGGATATTCTGATCCTTTTGGTTGGATTCGCGGCACTGATCAAAGGAGCGGACTGGTTTGTAGACGGAAGCGCGGCGGTGGCCCGGAGATTTCGGGTTCCCGGAGTGATCATCGGTCTTACGATCGTAGCCATGGGTACCTCCGCACCGGAGCTGGCAGTCAGCACCTCGGCAGCGATACAGGGATCCAATGAGATCGCCATCAGTAACGTGATCGGTTCCAATCTTTTTAATCTTCTGATGGTGCTCGGCATCTGCGCCATCATCCGTTCGGTTCCGGTGAACAAGGTGATCCTGAAGCGGGATTATCCGGTGAATCTGGGGATCACCATCATGCTGTTCCTGTTTACGGGGCTTCCTGCATTGCTGAAAGGAGATCTTTTCGATCATTCCATGAATGAGGATGTGGGAGAGGTCAGCCGCATCTGCGGAATCTGCTGCCTCATCATTTTCATCGGATACATTTTCTTCCTGGTCCGACACGCGAAGAAGAACAGGGTAGAGGAGGATGAGAAGGAAGAGGAGCTGATGGCTCCCTGGAAATGTGTTCTGCTGATCCTGGTGGGCATCGGTCTGATCGTGGGCGGCGGTGAAGCGGTAGTCTACGGAGCGAAGGAGATCGCACTGGCCGCAGGCATGTCGGAAACACTGGTAGGGCTAACCATCGTGGCCCTGGGCACCAGTCTTCCGGAGCTGGTCACATCCATCGTAGCGGCACATAAGGGCCAGGTGGATATGGCGGTGGGCAACTGCATAGGATCGAATATCTTTAATATTCTTCTGATCCTGGGCGTGTCCACAACGATTCACCCCATTGGTGTAAAGCTGGCAAATGTCTGGGACCTGATCATACTGATCGCAGTCAGTGTTGTGACATTGCTGTTCTGCATCAACAGGAAGAGAATCAACCGTTGGGAAGGCATCATCATGGTGCTGATGTATATCGGAAGCATGGTATTTGCCATACTGCGATAGGATAACCGTTGCGGCATTCGCCATATGGACCGGCAGGCCTGTCCCCGCGGTTCATTGTTCGCGAAAACAACGCAAACGTAGAAAATGCGCGGGCTCAAACAGGAAGCATCCGGAAATGTGGGTGCTGAATCGTAATTGATAGTAACAAAAACAGGAAATGAGGAAGAAACAATGGACATGAAATTTATTCGTAAACTGCCTACCCCCCAGGAGCTGAAGGAGGAATTCCCCATCAGTGCCGAGATTGCAGCCGCCAAGGAAAAGAGAGATGAAGAGATCCGGAGGATCTTTAAGGGAGAGAGCGATAAGTTCCTTCTTATCATCGGTCCCTGCTCGGCGGATAATGAGGAAGCAGTGCTTGATTATATGAACCGGCTTGCAAAGGTGGCCGACAAGGTACAGGATAAGATCTTTATCATACCCAGGGTTTATACCAATAAGCCCAGAACCACGGGAATCGGATATAAGGGAATGCTGCATCAGCCGAATCCGGAAGGCAAGGAGGACCTGCTTGCAGGTATCATCGCCATTCGTGAGATGCACGCCCGGGTGGTTCGGGAGACCGGCTTCACCTGCGCGGAGGAAATGCTCTACCCGGAGAACCACAGATATCTGTCCGATCTGCTTTCCTATGTGGCCATCGGTGCCAGATCCGTAGAGGATCAGCAGCACAGACTGGTAGCCAGCGGGATCGGGATTCCGGTGGGCATGAAGAATCCCACCGGCGGAGATATGTCCGTAATGATGAATTCCATCATTGCAGCTCAGAGCACGCAGAAATTTCTGTATCGCGGCTGGGAGGTTGAGACTCCGGGAAATCCGCTGGCCCACGCCATCATGCGGGGTTCGGTGGATAAGTTCGGGCGCAGCCATCCGAACTATCACTATGAGGATCTTCGTATCCTGCTGGATGCGTATGCAGAGAAATCGGAGCTTGTAAATCCGGCATGTATCGTGGATACCAACCATGCCAACTCCGGGAAGAAGTATCTGGAGCAGATCCGGATCGCGAAGGACGTTCTCCACAGCCGCAGGGTATCCGAGGATATCCGGAAGCTGGTGAAGGGACTGATGATCGAGAGCTACATCGAGGACGGAGCTCAGAAGATCGGAGAGGGTGTGTACGGAAAATCCATCACCGACCCCTGCCTTGGATGGGAGAAGACGGAAAGACTGATACTGGATCTGGCCGAGGAGCTGTAATCTGCAGCTGCGGAAAGCCGGAGATATCATTTGTAGATACGAAAAGGGACGGTTCCCCTTCGGTGTCGGTACATGAAAATGTATCGATCATCTGCCGAAGGGGAACCGTCCCTTATTTTGATCTGACAGCCATCGGACGGACAGAACCGGCCGTCGTAAGCCGATTCGGTCTCCATGGGAAAGCCGCTTACAGTATGGCGTAGCCGCGGTTCTTCAGGCAGGCCTCCACCTCTGCATATCCTGCCGCATGCAGGATGGCAACGGGAGTTGCGTCCTCGCGGCTGTAGGAAACATACAGATAATCCAGGTTGATGTTGCTGTCCTCGATATCGGAGAGAAGCCGGTTCAGACTTCCCACATCGTCCGGAATCTTCACACCGATGACCCGGGATACCTTGCAGGTGAATCCATTTTCCTTCAGAAGAGCGAATGCGCGCTCGGTCTCGTCCACCAGAAGACGTACGATTCCGTACTCCGCACTGTCATTGGTGATGGCGCAGTAAATATTCAGATGATTCTCCGTGAGAAGCTGTGTGATCTCACGCATGGAACCCTTTCTGTTCTCGGCAAAAATTGAAATCTGTTCTACCATTTGTATCCTCCAACTTGTATAATGAAACTGTGTGTAACAACGGTTTGTATTGTAATACATTTATATGGAAAAATCCAGTCAAATAACGAACGAAGGGAGAGCCGGTCATGGCACGGGAAGAACTGATCCATCCGTATATCGCTGTTCAGGCAGAGAACGGCAGGATTTCCTATGGCGGGGATCAGGCGTGGCTGAAGACTCCCGCGGAGCGGTCCTTCGGATGCGGACTGATCGCAGCGGCGGATATCCTTCGTTACCTGAGACGAAAAGAGGACAGGGAAGAGCTCCCCGGGGACAGAACCCTTTCGAAGGAGACCTATCTGGAGGAGATCCGCGTACTTGCAGGAGATTTCCGGATCCGAGGCCCCCTGGGGATCACGGGCTTCGGGATCGCAAACCGGATGAACCGGATCTTCCGAAGAGAGGGACTGCCCTACCGCAGCAAATGGTCCTTCGGCAGAAGGAAGCTGGAGCGGCGGATTCCGGAAATGCTCTCCGCAGACATTCCGGTGCTTCTTTCCGTGGGACCGGGTTTCTTTCATAAGAAGGAACGCCTGCCCCTGTATCGTCCGGACGGGCAAGGAGGGTATCGGAAGGTCCAGTCCATGCGGGATCATTATGTAACGGTGACGGGAAGAATTCCATCGGAAACCGGAGACAGCATGCTGCGGATCTCCTCCTGGGGAGATGAATATTATGTTAACCAGGATGAATACGAGGAGCACGTGAAGCGATGTGATAACTTCCTGTTCAGCAGCATACTCTATATACGAAAGAAAGAGCGACAGACATGACATTTTCGGAGATAAATATGAAAAATGATCCTCAGCTGCGGATCCTTCTGATCCTGACGGGAGGAACCATAGGAACCGTGACCTCGGCAGACGGGATACGACGGATCCCCGGAACGGGAGATATGGCAGAGCCCCTGCTGCTTTCCCTGCTGCGGGACAGACATCCGGAGCTTCTGCCGGAGGCTGCGATCCGGATCCCATATCAGGTGCTGAGCGAGCATATGACACCGGGGCATCTGGAGCAGCTGGCGGACTGTCTCCGGCGGGAGCTGACGCCGGAGGCGATGAAAGGCTATGATGCGGTCTGTATCACACATGGGTCGGATACCCTGGCATATACGGCGGCATTTCTGGGAGAGCTGATGCAGGGATGTCCAGTGCCTGTTTTTCTGCTGGCCGCGCAGCGTCCGCCGGAGGATCCGGAGAGCAATGCGTTGGAAAATGTGACAGCAGCCCTTCAGCTGGCCGCTGCATTCCGGCATGGGGAATATGCCGCCGGACCGGTTTCGGGCAGCGGCTCCTCCGTATGGGTTCCCTACCGGAACTCCGACGGAGTTCTGTATCTCCACAGAGCTGAGGAACTGATCCAGTGTGAACCTGGGTCGGATGATTTCTTCAGCTGCGGAATGAAGGCCTTTCCGCCGGAGGAGGGCGAAGGGATCTTCCCGGGAGGAGCGAAGGAATGGTCAGTTCCGGAGATTTCCCTGCGGTCCGATGTTCTGGTGCTGCATCCGTATGTGGGGATCGATTATGATCACATTTCATTGGATTCCGTGGGCGCGGTTCTGCATACGCTGTATCATTCCTCCACGGCACCGAAGGAGCTGGCGGGTTTTCTGGACCGCTGCAGGGAAGCGGGCATCTGCTGCTACATTCTCCCCTGCGATCCCGGGAGCTGTCATTATGAAACCACCGGGGAGCTGTTGCAGCACGGGGCGGTGCCGGTTCACGGCATGACAGAGGAGAGGGCCTATATGCGGCTGCTGATGGGGCGCTCCGTCGGCTGAGAGGAGGAACCCCATGGATATCGATCAAAAGGAACGGGGTCGGAGAAGGAGGAGACCGTCACAGCAGTCTGTTTTCCCGCAGCCTGTGCCACCTCCTGCAGCTTTGATCCGGAGCAGGGAGACTGGTATGCGGCCAACGGCCTGTACACCATCGAGGTGGGACGCTCCTCAAGAGAGATTGAACAGAACATAGACGCGCAATCCCCTTCCTCTTTAGGGAGGGGTTAGCGTCAAAGCCATCTAACAAAAAATACAGACTATAAAC
>CADBOW010000185.1 GCA_902796375.1 uncultured Lachnospiraceae bacterium
AGCCTCCGGTCCGGAAGAAGCAGCACAGAGCCCTGCATCAGCTCGGGGGGAAGCACTTCGTAAGAAGGCAGAGACGAAGAAGGATGCGACCCGGGGAGTGGTGAAGCTGAAGCTGGACAGCAAGTTTATGAAACAGCTTCCGGAGTATCAGAAGATCAAAGCTTCCATCACAAACGGAACCAGGACGAAGAAGGTGGTATTCCCCAAGAACGGAACCGTTACCCAGTCCCTGGAGCCGGGAGAGTGGACCCTGACCCTGGAGTATAAGGGATATGACAAGAAGGAACTGAAGCTTCAGGTCACCGCCGGAAATACAACACAGGAGACAAATATCTCCATGAATGAAACCACAGGTACTGCCGAGCTGCAGCTGGAGAAATCCTTCATGGAGGACATGGAAGATTATCAGAAGATTTCTGTTGTTGCAGAGGCGAAGGGAAGGAAGAAGGTGAAGGGCACCTTTGACCGGAAGGGAAAGGCTGTACTGGAGCTGGTTCCCGGGAAATGGACGATCCGGCTTACCCATGAAGGATATGAGAATGCGGAATATCAGCTTTCAATCCGTGCGGGAAAGAAATCAAAGCCGGAGAGTGAGATCAGCATGAAGAAGAAATTTGATTTCACGGAAATCCCCACTCTGCATTATCAGGTTCCGGCTGCAGGCGGTGGGGGAGAGCTGACCTTCGGAGCGGACGGAAGTTTCAAATCCTTTTATTCAATCAGCAGCCACGATGGAAATTCTGGTGAGGATAACATGGTAACCTCCAGAGGACGGATCTCCAATGTGGAGAAGCAGGATGAATATACATATATTCTGACCATCAGTGATCTGGAGGGGCGTATTTTCAATGACACACCGAATCCGTCGCAGCTCATCCTGTATCTGCCTGGCAAACCGACGAATGAAATGCATTCCGTATTGAGAAATATTTATTCTCACTACTTTGATAAGGAGAGATACTTTCTGATCCCGGATAATTATCAATCCATGTCAGGATTCTACTGCAATCCGGAGGAGACATATCCCTTCGAACCGTGATATTGAGCTGAAGGGAATACGGAACATAATCCCCGGTGCCTGTACGCAGGTATCGGGGATTTTTCGATTCCCTTTGACTTTGAATCTGGGGAAGAATAGAATGATTCGTAGAGGGAATAATGTCTGCGGAACTTGGTGTAGCCATGCTACGGATTTAGCGTAGCCAGTGGACGTACGATGTGATATTCAGGAGGCGAAGGATGAGAGAGGGACGAATTCGGCGATTGTGGATCATCATAATGTTGATGACAGCTGTATTATCGGGAAGCCTGTTTTTTGATGGGCGCGTTTATGCTGCGGACCTTACGTACGGGGATTATAATTATGTGATTCTGGGCGATGACACGGTCGAGATCACAAAATATACAGGGTCGGATGCAAACCTGAATATCCCTGAACGGATTGATGGAAAGCTCGTGACGAAGATCGGGGATTATGCGTTCCGTGAGTGCAAAGAACTGAAGACGGTTGTGCTTCCTTCGGGAGTGACACATATAGGCGCCTACTCTTTCTGTTCATGCAGTGAGCTGACCGATCTGACATTTCCCTCCGGATTGATCAGTATCGGAGAATTTGCATTTTACGGATGCGGTCTGACGAGGATTGATCTTCCCTCCAGCCTTACCAGTATGGAACGGTATGCATTCGATGGTTGTTCGAAGCTGGAAAGCGTTAAAATTCCGTCTGGAATTACCCAAATTGAAGTATGCACATTTCAGAGTTGTGGTAATTTGACTAAATTGGAATTGCCTTCGACACTGACCAGTATCGGGGTAGGAGCTTTTTCCCAATGTACTCGTCTGACCGATGTCCGGATTCCCTCCGGGGTGATGAGTATCGGTGACAGGGCGTTTGAGAATTGCTCAAACTTGGTCAGCATTGAAATGCCAACCCAGATGAATCGGATCGGTTCTCGCGCATTCAGGAGTTGTCGTAAGCTGACGGATTTTGTAATACCATCCGGAGTGGCGTGGATAGAACGCGATACCTTTAATGACTGTGGAGCTCTGAAAACCATGCAGATACCTTTGAGCCTTATCGGTTTTGATGTCAGCATTTTCACTTACTTCTTTAATGTGAAGGATATATATTATGAGGGAAGTGAGGAGAACTGGAAGCATGTAATTGGAGTGAATATGAATATCCCCACGACCTATACAGTCCATTACAATAGCAGATCCCCCAAGGGCATGGAGCAGCTGGCGTCGAACTATGCTGCGGACGGTGGCGTATGGGGAGATGAAAACTCTGCCAGTTGTTATTGGAGTCTGCTTCGGGAAGAGGAAACGGAGGCATCTACGCTGAGCGTATTCGGAAGAGGAAGTATGCCGCTGGGCGGATTTGCGATAGTCAGCTGGGATCCCATGGAATTCGGGTATGAGCATCCCTGGAAAAAGTACAATTCCGAGATCACAAGGTTTTTTATCGATACCGGTTTCACAGAGGTTTCGAGCATTGATTTTTCCAAGTTGTCCAATCTTACAGTTGTTGAAATTCCAAGGTCCGTGAAAAGTATTTATGGAAACATCTTCCAGGATTGTCCGCAGCTGAAGGAAATACGCTATCAGGGAACGGAAGCGGAATGGAAGGCCATAGAAAAAAGCAATCTGACGATTCCGTCCGGGACTACGATTGTATATGATTATCGGGGAGACTGGACGGAATATAAAACCGGCGAGGTTACGGACGTAGATGATAAAAGAATTACCATCGACGGGAAAACCTACCTTTATGCGTCTTATCTGGGGTTGAGCAAGGGATCCTATACGGTATCCGGAACCACCCACAGAAGGGCAGGTTTAAAAGGTTGGAGCGTATATTACAAAACAGATAAGAACAATATCATACCTGTACTGTGTCTGAAGGAGAAATCCAACTCGACGAATTTTGGGGGAAAGACATCCGATGATGATTCCGGTATAGCTCCGGGCCCCGGAAATACGCCGGCAGCCAAAGCAAAACGTGTCTTCTACTATGGGCATCAGTATAAGACAAGCATGGACGAGTATGTGCGGCTCCTGAAACAGAAGCTGAGGAATGAGAACAAAAAGAAAAGTAAGGCAGATTACGAGCTTTATATGAATGCGGATCAGAAGGCGAAGGCAGATCAGATGATGATCACCCTTGATCCTCTCTTTGAAACCAATAAAAAAGGGAAGACCGCCGTTTATAAGGCATATGCGGAGTTTATTCGTGAGATGGCGGATCAGTCCGGCGTTGATCTGGGAAAGGTTGATGTCTCTTCACTTGATCCCACGAAGATCGGAGTGAAGATTGTGAATAATGTCAGAAAGGCGTTGAAGAGCTACCATCACAAGGGAACCTATGATCAGTATATTGTTGAGATCAATATGGCCGGAATCTCTGTAAGCAGTAAGCTGAATGCGGTAGGGGGAACTGTTTCGGTAACATGTCCCAACGGACGCAGGTATTCGAATGCGGCCTCGATCATTTCCACTACCGATGTGCTGAACCACGCGCTTTCCATCTATGTTGAAAATATGACCGCAACCGCGAATGAAACCGTCCGTACGGCCATAACGAAGACGATCGCTGATCTGGGTAAGGTAAGCGGAATCTCTGATCTTATCATTGATATGGAGTCGAGCTCGCTGGAGAA
>CADBOW010000186.1 GCA_902796375.1 uncultured Lachnospiraceae bacterium
ATTCTTTCCGCCCTTCTTCAGCAGGCTCTGATTCTTCCGCGGCTTCCTTACGGTCTCCGCCTTCCGCTGGGCGGCTATGGGGCTCATCTTAAACAGCTTCTGGATGGGTGACACCATGGAAAGACTGGTGGTCAGGAATACGATCCCCAGGGTGATCAGGATCGCCTTCAGAGAGAATACCTCATGCATCAGGAAACCGGATCCGAAGGAATCCTCCACCACCTGCAGCATGGATGCCGCTCTGAGCCCGCCGGCGGTGATGCCGTAGCCCGCCAGAATCCCCGCTACGGTTCCGATGATGGCAACCAGGAATGCCTCCAGGATGATCATCTTGAAGATCTGTTTTCTGGTGAGACCGATGCATCGCAGAATACCGTAGTCCTTCAGCCTTTCGTCCACGGAGATATTAAATGCATTTCGGATGATCACCATCAGAAATGCCGCAAAAACGAGCGCAAGCAGCAGAAGCATAACGTCCCGTCCCATCTCGCGGAAGCTGTCATCTCCCTGTCCGTAGAGATTCTCTGCGGTTTCCGTAACCAGGCCTCCCACATCATATGAGACATTGGTGATCTCTCCCAGCTGATCCCCCAGCTTCTTCTTGCTTTTCAGTGTAAGGCACAGATCCACCGTCTCCAGCTTCTTCAGAAGCTCTGCCGGATACTTCGTGATCCCCACCAGATAATCATCCTCCGATCCCTTATAGAAACCGGTGACCTTGTAGGTGTGTCCTTCATTCTCCAGGGTGTCTCCGATCTTAACACCCTTCTGAAGCTCCGGATTCACCAGAATCTCCGTCTCATTTTCCGGCAGCTTTCCCTTCGTCACATCCGGCTTTACCACCGGATCCTCGAAATTCTCATAGATGGCGATACCGTCTTCCATCGACCGGATCCACGCCTCCTGAACCCCGACTCCGCAGAGCTCTCCGGATTTTGCCTCCTCCTTCATCTGCAGAGCGATCTCTCCGTTTGTGGAAAGCAGCAGCTCCATGCCGCCTTCCTTACGGAGTTCATTTTCCTTCAGACTTGTGGATATGCTGTCTGTGATCTCAAACATCAGAAAGATCAGCAATGCAGCGAAGAATACCCCCACCAAGGTGGTGAAGGTTCTCTTCCGGTTCTTCGTCATGTATCGGATCGTAAGTCCTGACAACCCCTTCATACGTTCCACCTTTTCCTGTTACAAATGATTCCTGTGCACGAACCGGCCGGCCGCGCCGTTCCCTCCTCCGAAGGATATTCTCAGAGTTCCTTCACCTTCGAACGGTCCGGCGGCACGATCATGGAATAGTTGGTATGATAGATCACGAAGCCCTTCGGCTGTCCCGGAGATTTGTGAAGATTCTTCCGCTCGGTATAATCGATCTCCACCTTCGGTGCTTCCTTCCCCGAGGAATAATAAGCCGCCAGCCCCGCAGCGATCTCATAGATATGATCCGGAAGCGCTTCCCTGCCTTCTCTCTTCACGATGACATGGGATCCCGGCCGCTGCTTGGCATGGAACCACATATCATTTCCGGAAGCGAATTCAAAGGTCAGCGCCTCATTCTGCAGGTTGTTTTTCCCGACGTAAATGTGATATCCGTCCTCCGTCACAAAATGCAGGGGCCGGGCCGCCGGTTCCTTCCTTTTTCCCTTCTTCGAGCCGGAGCTGCGTATGTAACCGCTTTCCTGCAGCTCCCTCCGCAGCTCTGCCAGATCGGACTCATCCTCCGCGATGGTCAGCGCCAGGGATACGCTCTGCAGATAACCCAGATCCGCTCTTGTGGTCTCCAGTTGCTCCTGAAGAGCCTGAAAGGTTCTCTTCTTCTTGTTGTATTTTTCAAAATAACGCTTGCTGTTCTCCCCGGCAGTCAGGGTGGGATCCAGCGGAATGGTGATCTCCTGCCCGTCATAATAATTGACACAGCTAAGCTCCGTCGCACCGGGTTTCAGCTCATATCCGTAGGTATTCAGCAGCTCTCCGTAGATCCTGTATTTCTCCCGGTCCTCCGTATCCCGGAACTGCTCCAGCTGAAGATCCAGCTTCCGGGCGGTCCGCTCCAGCGCCGTCTTCACCACCTGACGAAGATCCTGGGATCTCTGCCGGATGAGGGCTGTCCTGCTCCGCATTTCATAGAAGGTCTCCAG
>CADBOW010000187.1 GCA_902796375.1 uncultured Lachnospiraceae bacterium
ATGAAAACGGTATTGTAAATGTATCCGCAAAGGATCTTGGTACAGGCCGTGAGCAGCACATTACCATCACTTCCGGCACCAGCCTTTCCGATGATGATATCGAGAGAGCAGTTAAGGAAGCAGCTGCTTATGAAGAGGCAGATAAGAAGCGTAAGGAAGGCGTTGAGGTTCGTAACGATGCTGACGCTATGGTATTCCAGACAGAGAAGGCTCTGTCCGAGGTAGGCGATAAGCTTCCGGAAGCAGATAAGAAGAAGGTTGAGGATGACCTGAACGCTCTGAAGCAGATCATCGAAGGAACGGATATTGATAATCTGTCCGAGTACGATGTTGAGAAGCTTCGTTCCGGTCGTGAGACACTGATGAACTCCGCACAGAACCTGTTCTCCAAGCTGTATGAGCAGAATGGTCCGGGAGCAAATGCCGGAACTGGCGCAGGTACACCGGATTTCGGCGGCGATGTAGTTGACGGAGATTTCAAGGAGATCTAAGACATGATACATGCCATCCGACCATTCGTCGGATGGCTGTAGAATCCATAGATAAGTCTGCGAGGAAAAATAAATGACAGAAGAAAAAAGAGATTGTTATGAGGTCCTTGGCGTATCTAAAAATGCAAGCGACAATGATCTGAAGAAAGCATATCGTGTATTGGCCAAGAAATATCACCCGGATGCAAACCCGGGAGATCTGGAAGCCGAGGCAAAATTCAAAGAGGCTTCCGAGGCTTATGCGATCTTGTCTGATCCGGAGAAGAAGCGGAAGTATGATCAGTTTGGCTGGGCTGCTTTTGATCCGAATGCAGGCGGCGACGGTGGCTTCGGCGGATTCGATTTCGCGGATATGGGCGACATTTTCGGTGATATCTTCGGTGATATGTTCGGCGGAGGTTCCCGTGCAAGACAGCAGAGCGGACCCATGAAGGGTGCGGACATCCGTACGACGGTTCGTGTATCCTTTGAAGAGGCTGCCTTCGGTACCCAGACGGATATCGAGATGCCGCTGAAGGATGAGTGTCCCGTATGTCATGCCACAGGCGCACAGCCCGGACATCCGGCTGAGGTTTGCCAGAAATGTGCCGGCAAGGGTCAGGTGGTATTTACACAGCAGTCCCTGTTCGGTATGGCCCGTACGGTTCAGACCTGTCCGGACTGCCAGGGAAGCGGCAAGATCATCCGTTATAAATGCTCCAACTGTGCCGGATCCGGATATGTTAAGAGTAAGAAGACCATCCAGGTGAAGGTTCCTGCAGGTATTGATAACGGTCAGAGTATCCGTCTTCGTGAGATGGGTGAGCCCGGTATCAACGGCGGCGGAAGAGGTGACCTGCTGGTTACGGTACTGGTTGACAAGCATCCGGTATTTACCCGTCAGGAGTATGATCTGTATTCCTCCGAGCCCATCAGCTTTACACAGGCTGCATTGGGTGGCCGCGTAACCCTTCAGACCATCGACGGTCCCATGGAGTATGATATTCAGCCCGGAACTCAGACGAATACGAAGGTGAAGCTTCGCGGGAAGGGCGTTCCCACACTCCGGAACAAGAACGTCCGCGGTGATCACTACGTAACACTTGTGGTTCAGGTTCCTGACAATCTTACAGATGAGCAGAAGACGATCCTGAATCAGTATGAACAGACGACAAATGTAAATGCACGTGCGACCACGGAGTCCTCCGGTGGATTCTCCTTTGGGTCACACAAGAAGAAGAGAAGATAATCTTACCCATTTCATGGACGGTTCTTTCGGGAACCGTCCTTTTTGTCTATGAATTACGCTCGGAAAGTGGTAAAATAACCATGTATGTGCATTTTTCGGCTGGGAGATGGAATGTCTGTTGATCCCAGCGAACTACGCTGAGGATTTTTGCTATGTACTATCGGCGTGAGCGGGCAAGTATTCGGTCAGGTTTTTTAAGCACCAGTGTACTTGATTATGCACCAAGAATGATCGAACCTACAGAAACAGAATGGAGAATACGGGAATTGATCTGGAAGAAATTTACAATTGAGACCTCGGTGGAGGCGGAGGATCTGGTGGCGGAATACCTTGAGGAGCTTGGATTCCCGGGGGCGGAGATCACGGATCAGGTGCCTCTTACGGAAGAGGAAATGAAACAGATGTATGTGGATGTGCCCCTGATCCCGGAGGGAGAAACGGAGACCGCGCAGGTTTCCATCTATCTGGATGCGGATCATGACGAGGCACAGATTGAAGAATTAAAGCGGCAGGTTGCGGAGGAGCTGGACCGGATGGAGACATACACCTCCGTGGGAAGCAAGAAGATCACCGTAACGGAGACGGAGGATGATGCCACCTGGCAGGAAAACTGGAAGCAGTATTACCAGCCCTTCCGTCTGGGGGAGGACATAGTGATCCAACCGGTATGGACGGAATATGAGGATATCCGCCCTGAGGATAAGGTGGTCAGGATATCTTCAGTCATGGCCTTTGGAACAGGGACTCACGAGACCACGAAGCTCTGTATCGGACAGCTTCGGAAATATCTCTCGGAGGGGCAGTCCGTCTTCGATGTGGGCTGCGGCAGCGGGATCCTGGCGATCCTTTCCGTATTGCTGGGGGCAGGATATGTCCATGGACTGGACATTGATCCCCAGGCGGTTTTGTCCAGCCGTGAAAATGCGGAGGCAAACGGACTAACCTCCGACAGGATCGCATTTTCCTGCGGAAATCTGCTGGCCGGAAATGTGATCGGCGCCATGAATGAGGAAGAACGGGAACGCTTCGGAAAGGCAGGCGTCAAGGTCATGGACGAGGAGGAACAGGAGGCTTATAAGAAGGCAAGCCTGGGTTCCGGCATCGCGGCGGTGAATCCGGTACAGCTGGTGGATCTTGCTCTGGGTGAGGAGGATACGGTTCCTGCCAGAACCTATGATATCGTAGTGGCTAATATACTTGCGGACGTGATCATCCCGCTGTCGGCGGTAATCCCGCAGTATCTGGTACCAGGAGGGATCTTTATCACTTCGGGGATCATGGAGGACCGTGCGGAGGATGTACGGAATGCCATGAAGGAGAATGGTTTTACAATACTGGATACCGTGCAGATGGGTGAGTGGGTATCGGTTGTGGCAACAACAGGGAGGTAGAAATGTTCTCGCGGGAGAACATGGCCGAAATCAATTCCGGATCCCTTTTCGGATAGGATGGGAAAGGATAAGTGTATGCATAGATTCTTCTCAGAAGAGATCAATTCAACATCGGGAGAAATCCGTATCACCGGTAGTGATGCGTATCATGCGTCCCATGTCCTGCGCCTCGCTCCCGGCGACTGTATTGAGGTGGGCTCCGGGGACGGACGGGATTACACCTGCCGCATCACTTCCATCAGTAACGAGGAGGTGGCGGCCGTGATCGAGGATATCAACGGAAATGCAGCAGAGCTTCCCGTTGCCATCACTCTGTACCAGGGGTTCCCCAAGGGCGACAAGATGGATCTGATCCTGCAGAAGGCGGTGGAACTTGGAGCGGCACGGATCGTACCGGTCTGGATGAAGAGGTCGGTGGTGAAGATGGATGCTGCGAAAGCGGCGAAGCGGCGGGACCGGTATCAGGCCATAGCCGAAGCGGCGGCCAAACAGTCCGGCCGGGGGGTGATCCCGGAGGTGGGAACCTTCCTCAGCATGAAGGAAGCAGTGGAGGAAGCTGCGCAGTTGGATGCGATCCTGCTTCCCTATGAGAATGCAGAGGGAATGGATGCGGCCAGAAATATCGTTTCGGCCATCGTCCATGATGCAAAGCACGGTGTGATTCGGACCCTGGGGATCTTCATCGGACCGGAGGGCGGTTTCGAAGAGTCAGAGGTGAGTCTGCTGGAGGAAGCAGGGGCCAAAACCATGACACTCGGCCACCGGATCCTGCGAACAGAGACGGCAGGGCTGGCATTGCTGTCGATCCTGGGTTTTTCTATGGACCGTGATTAATCGGCTGTTTCGGAAGAAATTTATAACCGTTTGGGGAGATGAATAGAAATATTATGGAAGTATATTTTGATAATTCGGCAACAACAAGAGTCTATCCGGAAACGGCGGAACTGATGTGCAGGATCATGACGGAGGATTACGGAAATCCCTCCTCCCTGCATAAGTACGGCGTGACCGCG
>CADBOW010000188.1 GCA_902796375.1 uncultured Lachnospiraceae bacterium
CTCCGAACTCCACTTCGTCACCCACGGTCTTTCCGATGACCGGAATGATACGGACTGCCGTGGTTTTCTGATTGATCATCCCGATGGCCATTTCATCGGCTATGATACCGGAAATGGTGGTCGCCTTCGTATCTCCGGGAATTGCGATCATATCCAGTCCTACGGAGCAGACACAGGTCATGGCTTCCAGCTTCTCGATGGAAAGCGCTCCGGCCTTTGCCGCATTGATCATTCCCTGATCCTCACTGACAGGAATGAAGGCTCCGGATAGGCCACCCACATAAGAGGATGCCATGATGCCACCCTTCTTCACCTGATCGTTCAGAAGCGCAAGCGCTGCCGTGGTTCCGGGAGCACCTGCCATGTCCACGCCGATCTCCTGCAGGATATCCGCCACGGAATCCCCGATGGCAGGGGTCGGTGCCAGGGACAGATCCACGATACCGAAGGGTACCCCGAGACGTTTGGAAGCTTCCTTTGCCACCAGCTGTCCCACACGTGTGATCTTAAAGGCTGTCTTTTTGATGGTTTCACACAGAACCTCAAAGGACTCTCCGCGGATCTCAGCCAGAACACTCCGCATAACCCCGGGGCCGCTGACTCCCACATTGATGACACAGTCTCCCTCGGTTACGCCATGGAAAGCGCCGGCCATAAACGGGTTATCATCCGGTGCATTACAGAATACCACCAGCTTGGCACAGCCGATGGAATCCTTCTCCTTCGTCTTCTCTGCCGCTTCTCTGATGATCTCTCCCATGAGACGGACAGCGTCCATATTGATCCCTGTCTTCGTGGAACCCAGATTGACGGAGCTGCATACCACATCGGTCTCTGCCAGAGCCTGAGGGATCGAACGGATCAGAAGCTCGTCCGCCCTGGTCATGGCCTTGGATACCAGCGCGGAATACCCTCCCAGGAAGTTTACTCCAACCTCCTGTCCTGCACGGTTCAGGGTTTTCGCTATCTCCACAAAATCCTCGGGGGTCTTGCATACGGAGCCTCCCACCAATGCGATGGGTGTCACGGAGATTCGCTTATGCACGATGGGAATCCCGTACATTTCCGTGATGGCTCTTCCGGTCTTCACCAGATCCCTGGCCCGTGTGGTGATCTTCGTATAGATCCGGTCACAGGTTTCCGCCAGATCGTTGCCCACACAGTCCAGCAGGCTGATCCCCATGGTAATGGTCCGCACATCCAGGTTCATGCGGGATATCATTTCATTTGTCTCTAATACTTCATTTAATGTGATCATTGTTTCCTCCACGTCTACGGATAGTAAGATCCTCTGCTTGGCTCAGGGTGGCTTATCATATCCTGTGCATCATGTCAAAGATTTCTTCCTTCTGGGTTTTGATCTGTACACCGATCTCGTGGCCCACAGAGGTGAGTTCTCTGGCCAGTTCCTCATGAGACTTGACCGCCTTATCCGTATCCACGATCATCATCATGTTGAAATAGCCCTGCATGGTAGTCTGGGTAATGTCGCAGATGTTAATATTGTTGCTGGCAAGGTAATTGCATACCTTGGCTATGATACCGACGGTATCCTTTCCGATCACGGTAATGATTGTTCTTGACATGTTCATACTCTCCTTTTGTCTGAAATCCTCTCTCACAATGTGGGAGGACGGGAATAGCCCTATCACATTATAGCCATTCCCGCCCCCGGTTTCAATCATATATTTACTTCACAAATATGTCACTCGTTTGTTCCAAAAATCTAGAAGGTTGCAATATCCTGGGAATTGATCACTTCGCATTCTCCCTCCAGAGGAGCATATACGGTAAGGATGGTATACTTCCCTATGGTATTCTCTTTGTCAGATTTGGATTCGCAGAGGATCATATAGTTGGTTCCTGCAACCACCTGTGTACCCAGAAGTGCCACGGGTATATAATCCATGGAATTCACTGCTTCCTTAAATGCCTTCTCGGCCTCCGTCGTTATCTTAAGATCCGCTACCGCCTCAACTCCGCCGGCCAGCTGTTCATCATTTGCGGAGATTGCGGGGACATCAGAGGTTTGCATGTCAGAGATGGTTGCATTTTTCTGCAGATCTACATACATGGTCACAACCGCATATACCGGGCTTCCCTCCTGACCGGATTTTGTTGCTGCACAGAGGAGCCTGTAATTCTTTCCCGCTACAACCTGTGTACCGAGTACGGCAATGGGTGTCAGAGTCACATCCTGCTGGTCTGCCGCTGCCTTCTTCAGATACTCCTGGATCTCTGCGGACACTTCCGTGCTTTCTTCTCCGGACCATCCGCCCACCATGGCGCCGTCCGGATTCCCTTCACCCTCGGTAGTCGCTTCACCCTCGGTATCCTGCTCCGATGCGGGCTCTGTCTCCGGCTGCATCTCATCCTGTGTAAAATCATTGATATCCACTACGGAATATGTTCCGTCCACTCCTGCGTATACGGTCATAACTGCATATCCTTTCGTTCCCTCAGCATCAGAAAGTGTCTTTTCGCAGAAAAGAATGTAATTGGTTCCTGCCACCACCTGTGTTCCGCTCAGTGCCAGCGGCGTGTAGGTTGCGCCAACCAGCGTCTCCGTAGCCTTATCAAATGCAGCCTTTGCTTCCGCGGGGATCTCAGGGCTTGCTGTCTCGGAGATTCCGCCGTCCAGCTCCTCCGAAGACGGAGCCTGAATGGAGGAAGTAACGATATCGGAAAGGGATACCTCTCCCTGAGGATCTGCATAAAGCGTTACGATGGAATATACCGTCTTTGCATCCGGAACGGTTGCTGTCTCCTTGCAGAGCAGGCGGTAATTCATTCCTGCCACCACCTGTGTTCCGATCACTGCAACCGGCTCAAAGGTTGCTCCGGCCAGAACCTCATTTGCCTTCTTCATGTAATCCTGGATTTCCTTTGTTACAGCAGGTGAATCCGGCTTGGACCATCCGCCCACAACAGGCTCATCGGTCTCTCCGCCTGTTTCCTCTGTTTTAGCTTCCGTTCCTGCTTCCGTTGCGGCCTTTGTTGCAGCTTCCGTTCCCGCTTCCGTTGCAGCCTTTGTTGCTGCCTCGGTTGTGGTCTGGGTCGGTGCAGCGGTTGTATCATTTTCCTTACTTCCGCATCCCATAAGCATCATAGCCATTGCTGCCGCCAAAATAACTGTAGTAATCTTCTTTCTCATAATTCGTACCTCGCTTTTCCTGATTTTTGTTGTACCCTTTCAGGCCGTTCTATCTGGTATACAGCTGTGCTCCGGAAAATGTTGCACCTATTGAAAATATTTTTAAAACTTTTTTCCGTCCGATCTCTACAAGGATCATTCTATAGTGTATCGGAAACAAATGCAAGGATCTCATCCTCCGTGATCCCGGGGATACAGTAAATGGAATAGGAATAATTTCCGTCGTTCCATACCGCCAGCGTGACCTTCCCGGTATCTCCCTTCAGAGTCACCTTACATCCCTTCACCTCTTTGACCGTGGTTTTGGGAAATACATCATAGATCCCGGAATTATCTTCGGTCCCCTTTGACATGCGGTAACAGATCGACCCTCTGGTTCCGTTATAATTGATCTCGGCGACGGTCCCGCTGATATCCTGAATGGCTGTCTCCTGCGGCGCCTCGGTAAAGGATGAAAGCTCCTTCACCGGAAATCCCACTGCCTGGGACAGCTCCTGTACCGAAGCATGCTCCGTCACGGTGTAGATTCCGCCGGTAGCCAGGTCCTCCGTAGGCTCTGTCCCTCCGGGGAGTTCTCCGGAATTTGCTGTAGTTCCGGCTTCCGTTGATGACACTTCGGTCCGGTTCTTCCAGGGCTGGATCAGAACCACCAGCAGGACTGCGGCCGCCAGGGCCCCGAGGGTGGGGATCCACAGCATGCGTCGTTTCTTTCTTCTATCCTTCTGTGAGAAATGCTGATCCACATTCCGCAGAATACGGCTTTGCATTTCTTCCGATACTTCGATCCGATCCATAGCTTCTTTATATTTAGCCAAAGTCGTACTCCTCCTTTAATATTTCCTTCAGACGGGCTCTGGCACGTTTCAGATCCGAGCGGACCGTGGCTTCCTTTCTGCCAAGAAGCTTTGCGATCTCGGCGGTTTTATATCCCTCCACATAGAAGAGGTGAACCACCTCCCGGGCATTCTCCGGAAGCCCCTTAACCGCTTCCCAGACAAAGGCCAGGTCCTCCCTTTTCTCTGAAACCAGTTCCTCATTCAGCTCGTCCGTCTCACGATATCTGTTATATTCGATCCGATTCTTAGCGATATTTGCCGCACTTCGAAGCAGATATGCCTTTTCATGTTCCTCACTTTCAAATGTGGGATTTGCTTCCAGCACCCGGATCAGGGTATCCTGCAGCGCATCCTCCGCATCTGCCATATTATGCAGATAGGAATAAGCCAGGCGCAGGATCGAATTCCCATATTCCTGCATAAACCGCTGTGCTCTGGCACTCCGGTCCGCAGCACTGACAGCGGTTCCCCTAAAGGGAATGGC
>CADBOW010000189.1 GCA_902796375.1 uncultured Lachnospiraceae bacterium
ACCATATCCAGGAAACCATACCAGTCGGTTTCCGCGAAGGACGGCCAAACCTTACCGAGAGCCTCGACAACACCCATCAAAAGACCGGATGCTACAATGGCCGGCAGGATCGGAACGAAAACATCTCCTATAGACTTCAGCGCCCTCTTCCATGCGGGCTGCTGTGGGGCTGCCGCAGCCTTTACATCGTCCTTGGTTGCTGCGGACATTCCCGTAACTGCAAGAAACTCGTCGTATACTTTGTTAACGGTTCCGGTTCCGATGATGAGCTGAAGCTGTCCGTTGTTCTCGAACATACCCTTCACACCATCCACGTTCTCCAGGTTTGCCTTGTTGATCTTTCCGTTATCCTTGATCACAAGACGAAGTCTGGTTGCACAATGCGCCGCCTGAGCTACGTTTTCACGACCGCCGATATTGGCAACGATCTCCTCAGCGCACTTTCTGTAATCCAGTGCCATGTGATATCCTCCTCTCCTCTTTTTGAAAAATTATTGTAATCGTTTTCACTCACGTTTCATTATAATCACTTTCTCAAAAATCCGCAAGTGTTATTTTACAATCCGGGCAAATCTTTTTCAGTCCAATCCCAGATCCGCAAATGCCTTGGCCAGTCCGTCCTCCTGCACCCGGGGACAGATCACGTCAGATACAGCCTTCAGAGCCTCCGCACCGTTCTCCATGCAGACGCTGGTTCCCACGGTTTCGATCATCTCCAGATCATTCATGCTGTCTCCGAAGCCGTAGGTGTCCGAAATGGGTATGCCGTAATGCTCTGCGATGAGCCGCACTCCCAACCCCTTGTCAAACTTCCGGTTCACCAGCTCTCCGTTCAGACAGCTGTATGCCTTCACTTCCTGAACAACAAATTTGAAATCCTGCTCCAGCTCCGCCTTGCAGGCATCCAGCTGATCCATGGAAGTACACATGACCACCACCTTGTAGATGGGCCGGTTATCATACTCACCCATGGGACGGATTCCCAGATTCCCTGCCAGAGCTTTCCGCCAGCGTTCGATCTCACTGTTGCCCTCACCCTGTCCGGACAGGAAGTCTCCGAGATTCTCATCACCCCAGGATCCGTCCTTTGCCTCCACCGTGCAGAAGACACCGCTGTCGTGCAGAGTCCGAAGGGCTGTTTCCCGCTGTGCATCCGTCATGGGACAGTCAAAGAGCACCTGGTCATCTGCCACTACATATCCCCCGCCACAGCCTACATACCCGTCAAAGTTATAAACCAGTAAGGGACTCAGCATGTCCGGATTCCGGCCGGTACAGAGGAACACCTTATTCCCCTTGGCCTGGGCCGCCCGAATGGCTGCGAGGGCGCTGTCCGGCGGTACATTTTCACCGGGTATGGTGAGTGTCCCGTCAATGTCAATAAAAATCAGTTTCATGAATCAGATCGACCCCCTTTCTACGATGGAATAACCCAGTTTGATCCGATCGATGGCATGGGTCACATCCGGCTCGTCGAGCATCCGGAGCAGCAGAGTTCCGGCCACATTACCACACTCCTCATAGAAGAGTTCCACGGTGGTCAGCGCCGGGTTCGTGATCAGATCTGCCCAGCTGTCTCCCACGCCGGAGATACCGATGTCCTTCGGAATCTTCTTTCCGGCATCCTTCAACGCCCGTGCCACACCATGAGCGATATGGTCGGAAGCACAGATCACACCATCTGCCTTCGGATATTTCTTCAGCAACTCCTGTCCTGCGTGATAGCCGCCCTCTGCTGCGTAATCCGATATGATATAAGGCATATCCTCCGGTTCAATGCCTGCTTCACGAAAGGCCTTCTGAACCCCTTTCTTCCGGGCCTTGCCCGTGGCAGGATCCGACTCGTCCACGCCGACAAATACAACGTTTTTTCGCTTCGCCAGCACTCGCTTTGCCATATCATACATAGCGGTTTCGTCATCATGATATACACAGGGCACATTCTTGAAATTCTGTCCTGTAACAACCAGAGGTATGGAACAATTCGAGATGGTCTCCCGAAGTATCGGTGTCATAGAGGT
>CADBOW010000190.1 GCA_902796375.1 uncultured Lachnospiraceae bacterium
CTGATACATTTGCGCGGATCTTCTACCGGAATTCCATCAATATCGGACTTCCCATCATAGAATGTCCTGCAGCGGCAGCGGAGATCAAAGCCGGTGATGTGGTTTCCATCAATTTTGATAACGGTGAGATCACGGACGAGACGACAGGTAAGACCTATCAGGGTCAGGCTTTCCCGCCGTTTATGCAGAACATCATCACCAGCGGCGGACTGATCAATTCCATCAATGCGAAGACGGAATGAGCATCCCGGATGAAGTGCGGCGGAGTGAAGGCTATCCCGGCTGAGTTACGGGGGACATTGCCTGCGGCGCAAAAGTGACAGTGAGTTAGGAGGAATAGGAAAATGAATATGAATATCGGCGTGATCAAGGGGGACGGTATCGGACCGGAGATTGTAACGGAAGCGATCAAGGTGCTGGATGCCATCGGAGTAAAGTGCGGACATACATTTCAGTATGAAGATATACTGATGGGCGGCTGCTCCATCGATGCAACAGGGGAGCCGCTGACGGATGAGGCAGTGGCTGTGGCGAAGACCAAGGATGCGATCCTGCAGGGCTCCATCGGCGGAAACACACAGACCTCTCCCTGGTACAAGCTTCCCCCCAACAAGAGGCCGGAAGCAGGACTTCTGAAGATCAGGAAGGAGCTGGGGCTCTTTGCGAACCTTCGTCCCGCATATCTCTATCCGGAGCTTGCGGAAGCATGTCCGCTGAAGGAGAGCGTGGCAGCGAAGGGCTTTGACATGATGATCATGCGGGAACTGACCGGCGGACTCTACTTCGGCGAGAGATATACGAAGGAGATCGACGGGAAGATGACAGCGGTGGACACCCTTCTTTATACTGAGGATGAGATCCGCCGGATCGCCATCAAGGGCTTCGATATCGCCCGGAAGCGTCGCTGCAAGGTGACGCTGGTGGATAAGGCCAATGTGCTGGATTCCTCCCGCCTGTGGAGAAAGATCACGGAGGAGGTTGCTAAGGATTATCCGGATGTGACCTTTGAAACCATGCTGGTGGACAATGCGGCCATGCAGCTGGTGAAGGATCCGGCTCAGTTCGATGTCATGCTGACGGAGAATATGTTCGGAGATATCCTGTCGGATGAAGCGTCCATGATCACCGGTTCCATCGGTATGCTGCCGTCTGCATCCCTGAATGAGACGAAGTTCGGTCTCTATGAACCCTCCGGCGGTTCCGCACCGGACATTGCCGGAAAGAATATAGCGAATCCCATTGCCACCATTCTGTCCGCAGCCATGATGCTCCGGTACAGCTTCGATCTGGATCAGGAAGCGGATGCCATAGAAAATGCGGTAAAGCAGGTTCTGGCCGAGGGCTATCGTACCATCGATATCGCAAAGCCGGGTGAGCCCCAGGTGAAGACCGATGAGATGGGGACCCTGATCGCAGAGAGGGTATAGAACGATTAGAGCTTTTCGTCTGCACCCCGGCATGACCCGGCTGAGGAGCAGACTGACTTCCCACATTTTCGGGTGCGAAGCATCCGGAGACTGGGGTGTTGAACGGTTATCAAAATATAAGAAAATGAAGGGAGTACATTATGAAGAGTGACAACATGAAATGCGGACTTCAGCAGGCACCGGCACGATCCCTGCTGAATGCACTGGGTTATACACATGAAGAGATCAAAAAACCCATGGTGGGTATCGTCTGTTCCTACAATGAGATCGTACCCGGTCACATGAATCTGGATAAGATCGCCGAGGCAGTTAAGCTTGGAGTGGCCGAGGCAGGCGGTACACCGGTGATGTTTCCGGCCATTGCCGTATGTGACGGTATTGCCATGGGACATATCGGTATGAAATACAGTCTGGTCACCAGAGATCTTATAGCTGATTCCACAGAGGCCATGGCTATCGCCCATCAGTTTGATGCACTGGTCATGATCCCGAACTGTGATAAGAACGTTCCCGGCCTTCTGATGGCAGCGGCACGTGTCAATGTTCCCACGGTATTTGTATCCGGCGGTCCCATGCTGGCAGGTCATGTCAAGGGACGGAAGAGAAGTCTTTCCTCCATGTTTGAGGCGGTGGGCGAATACACCGCGGGCAAGATCACAGAAGAGGACGTAACGGCATTTGAGGAAAATGTATGTCCCACCTGCGGATCCTGTTCCGGTATGTACAC
>CADBOW010000191.1 GCA_902796375.1 uncultured Lachnospiraceae bacterium
GATAGAATACGTCTCCGGGATATGCCTCACGTCCCGGCGGTCTCCGGAGCAGGAGGGACAGGGTACGGTATGCCTGAGCATGCTTGGACAGATCATCGTAAATGATGAGCACGTCCTTTCCTTCCTCCATCCATTCCTCGCCGATGGCGCAGCCCGCATAGGGGGCAATATACTGAAGCGGTGCCATCTCGGATGCTGTGGAAGCAACGATGGTAGTATAGCTCATCGCCTCATATTCAGTCAGAGTCTTAACGATATTCGCAACCGTGGAGGCCTTCTGACCGATGGCCACATAGATACAATACACGCCCAGACCCTTCTGGTTGATGATGGTATCCAGCGCGATGGCGGTCTTGCCTGTCTGACGATCACCGATGATCAGCTCACGCTGCCCGCGTCCGATGGGCACCATGGCATCAATGGCCTTGATTCCGGTCTGAAGGGGTGTGTCTACGGATTTACGGGAAATAACGCCCGGAGCCACCCGCTCGATCTGACGGCTCTTCGTCGTATGGATCGGGCCCTTGTCATCAATGGGCTGTCCCAATGCATTGACCACCCGTCCCAGCATGGCATCCCCAACCGGAACCTCTACAACACGTCCGGTTGTCTTTACCAGATCCCCTTCACTGACGGACCGGCTGTCACCCAGAAGAACGCATCCTACATTGTCCTCCTCCAGGTTCATGACCATGCCGTAAACCTCTCCCGGAAAGAGAAGCAGCTCTCCCTGCATGGCATTTTCCAGTCCGTGGATCCGCGCGATTCCGTCCGCAACCTGGATCACGGTGCCGGTCTCAGCGGTTTCCAGCTTCACCTTATAGTTCTCTATCTGTTTTTTGATCACCGAGCTTAGCTCTTCTGGTTTTAACTGCATGAACTTTCGTCCCTTTCTCTACATTAAGAGTTATACTAACTTCCGGCTTCCAGATCTCTTTGCATCTTCGCCAGCTTTGAAGACAGACTGCTGTCCACTACCCGGTCTCCGAGCCGTATGATCAGTCCTCCGATCAGCTTCGGATCCACCTCATACCGGACACGCATGGCTTCATAGTCCGTTGTGTCCAGAAGCTTGGTCCGGATCCTGTCCTTCTGATCCTCCGTCAGCTCCACTGCACTGGTCACCTGTGCCACGCCGATCCGCTCCTCTTCCAGAGCCTGACTCACAAAGCTTTCCAGAACATATCCGATCTCCCGTCCATGTCCCTTCTCCAGCAGCGCAGTGATGGTTCCCATGATCAGAGTATCCGCGCTTCCGGAGAATACCGCATTGACCAGATCCATTTTCTCCGACATCTGAATCTCCGGATGGTTCAGGATCTGGAGGAATTCCGGATTCTCTTCCAGCGCAAGGACGATGACCTCGGCCTGCTCTCTCACCGTAGTAAGACGCCCGACCTCTCTGGCTGCATCAAAAAGAGCGGACCCATATACCGTTCTTACCTGCTTTGCCATGTTTCATCCCCTATCTCATCCAAGGTTTCCTGCAGTAAGGCTTCCTGCTTGGCGGGATCCATCTCGGCCTCCACCATCTTGCCTGCCATGGCAGATGCCACACCGATGATCTCCATGCGGACTTCCTCGCGTACCTTCTCCTTCTCCAGAGCGGCTTCCCTCTCTGCAGATGCCCGGATCCGGCCTGCCTCCGCCTTCGCCTCATCTATAATATCATTTTCATTCTTAACCGCTTTTCTTCTGGCTTCACTGAGGATCTCCAGCTTCTCCTGCTCCACTCCTGCAAGCTTCGCATCATACTGTGCCTTCAGCTCCGCCGCGTCCGCCTTGTCCTTCTCTGCGGATTCCCGGTCATTCTGTACCTTATCCTGACGATTCTTCAGAGCCTTCCGCACCGGATTGATGAGAAGATATCCCACAAAAAGAAACAGGATAAATACAGCAATACCCTGGAACAGCAGATCGAACAGCAGCTGACTGTCCAATCCGAAGATACGGCCGGTTGCAAGAACTGCACCATTTGCGACCATGTCGTCACCGTTACCTTTCCATCTATATTATGCCGGGGACAAAAGGCGTTCTGCCCCCATTCAGCGTCAAATGATCTCTCTTATTTGTCAAACGGCTTTACAAACATAAGCAGCAGAGATACGACCAGACCATACAGACCGGTGGTCTCGGCAACCGCCTGGCCCAGCAGCATGGTGGACATGATGGTTCCCTTTGCTCCCGGATTCCGTCCAACAGCCTGCGCACCAAGACCTGCCGCATTTCCCTGACCGATACCAGTACCGATACCGGAGCAGACAGCGATACCTGCACCCAGTGCCGAAAAAGCGTGAACCAGATCATTTCCGTCAAAGTTACCGTTATTCATAATTCTTTTCCTCCATAGATTTCTATGTAATATATATCATTGTTGATTTGATATCATGCCTCAGCCTGACAGCTCTCCGCGCTTGTCTGCGATAAATGTTACCGTCAACATACAGAACACATAGGTCTGGATTCCGCCCGAGAATACATCGAAATACGCATGCAGCGCAGCCGGAACTCCCAGCTTCGCAAACCAGGGAAGCATCCCGTAGTACAGCGCCATCAGTACCGTACCGCCCAGGATATTTCCGAACAGACGGAGCGACATGGACAGCGGTGTGGAGAAAATGCTGATCACATTCATCGGGAAGAACAAGGGGAAGGGTTCGAAAAGGCCCTTGACCATGTTGAATTTGTTATACCTGATATCCGCATACTCGATCATCACGAAGGTGATGAGCGCCAGACACAGCGTGGTTCCGAAATCCGCGGTAGGCGGCCGCAGCCCCAGGATTCCCGAGGTGTTGCAGATGAAAATGTAGAGAAACAGCACACCGATGTAATTGATGTAGTGCTTCGCTCCCTTCTTTCCCATGGCATCCTCAACGAAATGGGTGAGGGTATCCACGCCGAGCTCCACAATGGTGGAGGCTGTCGTCATACGGCCCTCCCGTTCCGCTTTAAAGAATGCATGACGGAGGAACAGAGTGAGGATCATGATCGCTGCGATAACGATCACGGTACACACATGTGTTGTCGTGATATGGACCGTAGTACCGAAGAAATTGATCGGAAACAGCTCATTGATATAGAAGTCCGCTTCCTTGAAATGCGTCGGCGCCAATCCATGTTCTACCAAGTGTACCACCACTCCCGGTTCCCTCCTTTCTTTCGTAGTTTATTTGAAATATCTCTGTTATTCCTGCAGTCTGTCAGGAAAACACAGTCCGTTTCCATGTCTTCTTCGGATCTTCGTCATTCCGGGGCGAAGCATCCGGGCATTTATTCATCATTTTCTGCCGCATCTGCCTGGGACATCCTGTCCTCCGCAGCGATCGACACGGTCTCCGCCGATCCGTCCTCATCTTCTGCGACGGCCCCGGTGGTTCCGCCCTTGCCTGCTACGAAGCGTCCGGTGGTTCCGCTCTCATGCGCTGCGGCAATTCCGGTGGTTCCGCCCTCATGCGCTGCGGCAATTCCGGTGATTCTGCCCCTGCCCGCTGAGATGATCCCGGGCAATCCGTCCTCATCCTCAGCGACGGTTCCGGCGGTTCCGTCCCCGCCCGCAGCGGCAATCTCCGTCTTCGGCTCCGGCGGTTCTCCCATCATCCTGCGGAACAGGGAAGCGATGGGAATATGCAGCAGCCCGGAAAGCTTCAGGCTTACCACTCCCAGGGCAATGCCCACAAATGTATAAACATCGATCCAGAATCCGACGGCCAGCAGAACGCCTGTGATCACGATCCGAAGCACCGCATGCATGGATGCATAGGATCTGGCCCGCTTCTCCACCATGGAAAGGGCCGCCTCGATGGAATCATACATGTTGATCACCAGCAGGATCGCTGCCACGGCTCCGGCCACAACGCCGCCGAGGAAATACCATCTGCCCGGCAGAGCGATCGTACCGATCAGTGCAAAGACACCGGAGATCAGAATGATACCGAAGATCAGTTCAGCGAGGGTCCTCCCCGCTACCCGATCCCTGCGGATCCTCGTCATCCGGATGAAAAGCTCTTTTCGCCCATTCCGGCTCTTTCCGTTCATTCGCACTCCCCTTGATGTGTCTTCGGATCAGAAGATAGACAGCGCGATATCCGCTGAGAATCCCCAAAAGAATGAATACCCAAAGTAGCTTCGTTCCGAGATATTTATCCAGAAAGAAACCGATGGCAAAGCAGAGACCGAAGGTTACCATCATCGTGATCCCCACCTGAAGGATCAGATACAGTGTTCCCAGCACTTCCCGGTTATCCTTCATCGGCACCTCTCCTTCATTCACTCTTACCGGCACAAAACCGCAACACTACTATTATAATATGAATCTTCGAGATTATCAACCGTATTCTGTACCCTGTCACTGTCAGGTAATCGTTGGCACGATTCTCATCACCCGTGAATATTTTTCAGCAGAAATTGCTCCACCACTTCGGCGATCCCGTCCTCTTCGTTACTGGAGGTGATGTAGTCGGCCACCGCCTTCACCTCCGGCTTGGCATTACCCATGGCCACGCCGATTCCGGCATACTCCACCATGGAAATGTCATTGAAGGCATCTCCGCAGCAGATGGTATTGCTCTGGGAGATCCCGATGGGACCAATGACACGTTCCAGGGTCCTGGCCTTATCGATATGCCGCGCCGTAACCTCGATGAAGAAGGATTCGGAGCGAAGAACATTTGCGGTGGACCCGAACATTTTCTGCATTTCCTTCATGTATCCTTCTGATTTCTCCGGATCTGCCGTCAGAAGGATCTTGAAAAGATCATAGTTTACATAATTCAGAAAATCCTCGCAGACATCCACGGACAGGTGGTTGATCCTTGCTTCCCACCGGATCCAGTCATCCAGTCTGCGTCCGGACAGAACCTGGGGTTCCAGCATCATATCCTGCTGGTAGGTGACGATGCCGAGATCATGCTCCTCCGCATATTCATAGACCGGTCGAAGTATGGAATTCGGAAGCATCTTCCGATAGATTTCCTTCCCGCTTCTGCAGTCCTGCACCCGGGCCCCGTTATAGGTCAGGGTATAGCCGCCGTATTCCGCAAGTCGAAGCTCATCCACAAAGCGCTGCACCCCCGGCGTCGGCCGGCCGGATGCGATCATCACGCCATGTCCCAGCTCCATCGCCTGAAAGAGCGCTTCCTTCGTACGGGGCGTGATCTCCTTTTCATTGTTTACCAGGGTTCCGTCAACATCCAGAACCAGAAGCTTCTTCTCCATTTATGCATTCCTCTTGAACCTTGCATTTACAGGCTGCTTCGCTATCCCTTCTGCCTGTAGGTGGCCAGGAAGTCCTTCATTTCGGACATGGCCGTCTCCAGTGTATCCAGAGCCGGCAGATATACGATCCGGAAATGATCCGGCTGCTCCCAATGGAAGCCTCCGCCGTGGGTCAGCAGGATCTTCTTCTCCTTCAGCAGATCCAGCACAAACTGCTCATCGTCCCGGATGTTGAATTTCTTCACATCCAGCTTCGGGAAAATGTAGAACGCCGCCTCCGGCTTCACTGCACTCATTCCCGGAATATCATTTACAGCATTATAAATGAATTCTCTCTGCTCATAGACGCGACCGCCGGGAGCAATCATCTCGTCTGTCTCCTCCATCATTTTCAGTGCCGGCGCGATCAGAGACTGGGCAGGCACATTGGAGCAGAGCCGCATGGAGGAAAGCAGATTCAGTCCCTCGATATATCCTCCGGCATGGGTCTTGTTGCCCGATACGGACACCCAGCCCACGCGATAGCCTGCCATCAGATGGGACTTGGACAACCCGTTGAAGGTAAGGCACAGGCACTCCGACGCCAGGCTTGCCACGGATACATGCTTCTTTCCGTCCATGACCAGGCGGTCATAGATCTCATCCGCAAACAGGATCAGGTCATGCTTCTCAGCCAGTGCCACGATCTCCCGGAGCAGTGACTCCGGATAGAGTGCTCCTGTGGGATTGTTGGGATTGATGATAACGATTCCCTTGGTCCGGGGCGTGATCTTCCTTCGGATATCCTCGATATCCGGATACCAGCCGGCAGCCTCATCACAGATATAATGGATCGCGGTTCCGCCTGCCAGCGTGACCGATGCGGTCCAAAGCGGATAATCCGGTGACGGTACCAGAATCTCATCCCCGTAATCCAGCAGACCCTGCATGGACATGGTGATCAGCTCACTGACACCGTTTCCCGTATAGATGTCATTCGGGGTCACTCCCATGATCCCCTTCTTCTCATTGTATCGAACGATCGCTTCTCTTGCTTCGGCGAGTCCCTTGGAATCCGAATAGCCCTCCGTGTTGACCAGTTCCTTTGCCATATGCTCCACCAGAGCATCCGGTGCGCGGAAGCCGAAGGGTGCCGGGTTTCCGATGTTCAGCTTCAGCACCTTCTCTCCCGCCGCCTGCATCCGGTTCGCCTCATCCATAACCGGTCCGCGGATATCGTAACAGACATTATTCAGTTTCATCGATTTTTCAAATACACGCATGGCAGAATGCCTCCTTTTCCCGGTTCTGACGGCGTGGGTCGCCCGGGCAAAATCTTACCCCACATTTTCGCACGGGACGCCATCAGTGTCAACAACAAAAAAGTCCCTGCAACGCAGGAATGCATTGCAGAGACTTCTATATAAGCAGGAATTACTGCTTGATCAGATGATAGCTGGCGTAGGTCTCGTTCAGATCCAGCGTATTTCCGTTCAGGGTATACGCGAATTCCTTTGTATCCGTCCAGCCTTCCAGTGTGACTGTCAGCTTCTTGTTGGTCTCATCCAGTGTGTAGGTTCCCTCACTCTCAAAGCCGGTGGTCTCACCAACGAGTTTCACCTTGCTTCCGTCACTGAATGTAAATGTCCAGTTACCGTCCACATCATCTGTCTGCTTCCAGGTACCGGTTACTGCATCTGTCTTTCCGCCGCAGCCAACCAATGCTGTAGCAAGCATTACCAGGCAAAGCAGAAGCGCGATGCGTCTTGTTACTTTCTTCATCATCCTTTACCTCCTTCACATTTTTCATAATGAATCCTGTAACACAGGGTAGTATAGCACTTTTTCCATTTCGTGTCATCCCCAGAATTCCGGAGCAGCTTCGACCCTGCCGGATTTTACTCTGTCTCGGTGGTCTTCTCTGTAGCCGCTTCCGTGGACGGAGTGGTCACAGCCGGTGTGGACGGAGTCTGCGTGGATGTGGACGTGTTATTCTTTGATGCATTACCCGCATCGGATGTTCCCACCTCCAGCATCACCTGTGCAGCCTCATCTCCCACGATGGTGGTAGGAAGCTTGCCGTCCCAGGTCTCATAATACTTATGACGAAGCACATTGGAATCGATGGACTGTGACAGCTTCTGGTTTGCTTCCGCCTCAGCCTCGGCAGCTATGATCTTCGCCTTACCTTCCGCCTCTGCCTGTGTCTTCCGGACAGTTGCATCAGCCTCAGCCTTCTCGATGTTCTTCTTGTTCTCAATCTGCTGGGTCTCATAATCGATCTGAGCCTGCTGCTTCTTGGCAATCTTCTGATCGTATTCCTGATCAAATGTGGCATCCGAGATCACCACCTTATTGACGTACACTACAGTCTCGCCGTATTTCTCATCCAGAGATTTCTGGATATTTGACTTGGCGATGGGCTCCAGAATGCTTCGATTGGTACAGTCCACAGGGGAAAGTGTCTTCGATGAGGTTTTGATGGCGGATGCCACCAGGGACTCATTGACCAGACCCTGCTCGTAGTTCGTTACATTTGCATAGATCCAGGCGGACTTCTCCGGATTGATCTGATAGGTCACCGTGATCCCCTGGAAGGTCACCTCGTTCCGCTCACTGGTCTCGGATGTGATGGGATTCTCAAACCGGATATCCTGCTGCTTGTTGTTGACCGTGACGATCTGCTGGATCACCGGCAGATGGAAATTGAAGCCGTGGGGAAGAGTGTTCTGCTCCACCTGTCCGAAGGTCACCCGAACGCCGGTGTAACCGGTGGGGATGATGGTAAAGGACAGCGAGAACAGGACCGTAAGCACACCGACAACTGCCATAGCAATGGTGATGGCCTTATAGGTCTTTCCGCCGACTTCGATGATGGTCTCATCTCCGTCCTTCTTCTTTTTGTTGGCACCTGTGATCTGATTCCGGAATCCCAGAGCGATGGCCCCGATCAGTAATACAACACCGATACCTGCAATGATCGCATTTAACATATTCTTAATGCCTCCTTCTGCTTACGCATATTCTTAATCAGCCTGGAATCAGCTTCTCCAGAATATAGTCCCTGTTCTTATAGGTTACCTTTGCGGGACTGATCCCCGGAGTAGGCGGATACTGACTGTAATCATGCCTGTAATAATTGGGACGAACCAATTGGGAGAACCACTCCAGTTCTTCGTCCGTAGCCAAAAAATTGATCTGCTGGCGGATATATACCGGGGACGGATCCATATGATACCATTTGCCGTTCACCTTCACCTGGAGCCAGTAGTGCTGACCCGGTCCCGGATCCCGCTTCAGGAAGTACAGCTGGAAGCCCGCATGCTCCATCAGCAGCTTGCAGGTCACCGCATGGGTGAAGCAATCCCCCGCATTCTTCTGAAGTCCGGACAGTGCCTGCTCCACCTCATCCCGTTCCGTTCTCGTGTTATTCCAGGGAATGTTCAGCCGCACCCACCGGAATATGGCAAAGGCCTTGTCGATCTCATCCATTTCCGGGGTAATAAGCTCTGCCAGCAGCTCGTCCGCCATCTGGTCTGCCAGCAGCATATCCTGATAATTCGCCGGAAGCTCAGCTACTGTGATCCGGACACGTTCCGTGGTGGTCCGGCCGAACCGGTCCTTCGCCGTATAGATCACAGGATATACCCCCGGATGGTCCAGATCCACCGCCGAACTGTCGATGGTAAGCTCCGGCTCCTTGTCCTGATCCGCCGTCACCACCACACCGTTTCGGTAGGAAATGCTGTCTCCCACATATACGGTCTGATCCAGTACCCCGTGGATCTCCGGCTTCTTCTCCGGATCATAGACCGTAAGCTTCGGTGTCAGGATGGTCTGATTTCCTCCTGCGTCCTCCAGCACGATCCGGACGGTTCTGGTTCCTTCCTCTGTCTCGTCCAGTGATGAAAGAAAATACTGCTTCACCTGAGTTACATCCGATGCGGTCACCTGAAAGCTTTCCATGGAGAGCTTCGTCCCCACGGTACAGATCACATCCTTCGCCTCTCCCTTGGGAGCAACCGAATCCCGGATAAACAGGGTAGCCTCCTTCGAGAATGGCCCCCAGCGGAATACCACAGGATAGACTCCCAGCTGCTTCGAATCCATCCCGCTGATGTCCGTCTCCATCCGGACGGAGCTCCAGGGATCCACCATAAAGTCCTCCACAGAGGGCATGGCATCTCCCGCCTCCACAGTGACCACGGACCGGATATTCTCACGAAAATGCATAGCAAGAAGCCCTCCTCCCACAACCACTGCCAACAGCAGGAAGAGAACTCCGAACATGACCCATACCCAGATCTTCTTTCGTTTATTTCCCCGTCTCATGAGGGACATTCTATCACAAAATCAAAGAGAAAGGAAGAAAGACTTAACCTCAACCCGGCTCAATCCTTGGATATCACGATCTTTCCGTCTACTACCTGGATCTTGACGCGGTTCCCGTCGATCCCGACCTCTTCTCTCAGTTCCTTGGAAAGCTGCAGTCGGCCGGCCCGGTCCATGATCA
>CADBOW010000192.1 GCA_902796375.1 uncultured Lachnospiraceae bacterium
AATCAGATATGGAAATCCTCAGAGTTGAACATTTGACAAAGGTATATGGCAGCGGTGAGACAGAAGTCCGGGCGGTGGATGATATCAGCTTCTCGGTTGAGAAGGGAGAGTTCCTCTGCATCATCGGTGCTTCCGGAAGCGGGAAATCCACGCTTCTGCACCTCCTGGGCGGGGTGGACCGGCCGACCTCGGGTCAGGTTTTTATCGACGGAGAGGATATCTACAGTCAGGATGACGATACACTGGCGGTGTTCCGGCGCAGGCAGGTGGGACTGATCTATCAGTTCTACAATCTGATCCCGGTACTCACGGCGGAGGAGAATATTTCCCTTCCCTGTGATCTGGACGGAAGAGAGGTGGATCCGGAGCGGATGAAGGCGCTGATCCACACTCTGGGGCTGGAAGGCAGAGAGCACCACCTTCCGAGTCAGATGTCCGGCGGGCAGCAGCAGCGGGTTGCCATCGGCCGGGCACTGATCAACCAGCCGGCGATCATTCTGGCAGATGAGCTGACAGGTAACCTGGACAAGAAGACGGGGGATGAGATCATTGCTCTGCTTCAGCGTGCAAACCAGACCACCGGTCAGACCATCATAATCATCACACATGATCTGGAGATAGCAGCTCAGGCGGATCGGGTCATTACGATACAGGACGGTTCGATCCGAAAGGACGTAAGACGGGCAGGATAGCCAGGACGGCAGAAATTCGTCTGCTGAGCGGCAGATCTGAATCATGGAGGATGAATCGGTGAATGTGATCAGTAATTTTACAAAACGTAATCTGATGCGGAATCGGAAACGTACGGTGGTTACCATTATCGGAGTCATGCTGTCAACGGCACTGATCTGTACCGTAGTCGGTATGGCCGCCACCTTCCGGGCGTCGATGATCGAGGATTACAAGCAGCATGTGGGAAACTATCATGCCCAGTATTATGATGTGCCGGCGGAGATCAGCGGACTGATCACCGAAAATGCACATACGGAGCTGGCAGGGATCCTGTCGAATCTGGGTATGGCAGCGATAGAGGATGAAAAACGGGTCAGAAATTATGTAAACATATCCGGGGCGAATGATACCCTGTTTACACAGATGAATGTGGAACTGCTGGAGGGAAGGCTGCCGGAGAATGACAGCGAACTGGTCATTCCCTCCAACTATTCCGAACTCTCCACGGCTCCAAAGCTGGGAGATACCGTAACCTACGCCCTGGGAGACAGATATCTGGTGTCCGACGGAAGTGAGGTGAAGCCCAAGCAGGGGGAATATGACGAAGAGCAGCTGGCAATCCGGGAAGAGAAAACCTTTTGTGTCGTGGGGATCGCAAAGGATTTATCCAAGGTGGACGGTTATATGGCACCGGCCTATCTCTGTCTCTTCCGGCAGAATGAATTTCAGGACGGTGACCTGGATGTCTATGTCCGTATCGATCAGCCGTCGGAATCCAATGCAATATTTGCAAATCTTCAGCTGCAGCTGGCAGCGGAGGGATATACGGACTATCCGAACCTGAATAATATGGTTATGTATGAGGGTGGCCTGAGTGAACGCTCCCTGAAGATGGTATTCGGTCTGGGGCTGGTGGTCTGTCTTATCATCATCGGAACCAGTGTCTTCGTGATCGCAAACGGATTTCGGATCTCCGTGGAGGATAAGAAGGTTCAGTTCGGTATGCTGGCCAGCGTAGGAGCTACGAAACGTCAGATCCGGAATATCGTGCTTCGTGAGGGCGCCTATATCTTTGTGATCGGAACAACGGCAGGCATCGCTCTGGGAGCCTTTGTGATCTGGGTGCTGGATCAGGTCGTCAACCTGCTCCTGAAGGATATGATCAACATGAAAATGGTCTACACCCTGCCCTGGTGGGTTGTGTTATCCACGATCCTCATGTCGGCGGTTACGATCTATTTCGCTTCGATCATACCGGCTCATGCCGCCATGAAGATATCCCCCATTGATATCATCCGGGGAAGAAACCGGGTCAGGGTATATGAGGAGAAGCTGCATGCAGGGAAGTGGATCCGGAAGTACTTCGGCATGGGCGGCGTGATCGCAAAGAAGAATCTCCAGCGCACCCGAAAGAAATACAGGACCACAGTCATCTCGCTGGTGGTGGGTATGGCCGTGTTTATCGGCATCAACAGCTTCGTCGGCTACGGAAAACGACTGGTGGGTGAGGTATATACCAAGATGTCCTACAATGTGATGGTTTCTGCAGCGGAGGATGTGGAGAAGGCCCATCGGGATTATGAGAAGATCCGGCACCTGTCGTCGGTCCGGAGAAGCATTTACGGATATGAATGTACCGGAAGGCTGAGTGCGAATACCTATGCCAGGGATGTTTCCGAGTTCGGATATGAAAATGAAGATGAAGACGAGGATGAAATGCTCTACCTGAACATCGTCGTTCTTCCGGAGAATTATTTCAGAGAGTATTTAAGTGTTCTGAAAGAGGAGAATGCGGATATCACCAAGGTCGGGGTTCTGGCAGACCATAGGCTGTATACGGATGAGGAAGGGGTGATACACCATGGGAAGGGAACAAATGTGGAGGACGGAGACTCCATGACCTTCAGCTATGTGTCGGACTATCTGGAGCTGACCAACGAGCAGCTGGAAGGCGGTGCGGATCCGGAGGTCCTTGCGGAGAGAACGGTGGAGCTTCTTCGGGTTACGGACGAGCCCGCGGAGCTGCCCTTTACCTACGAGAATATCCAGCGGGATGGCGGGCTGATCCTCTTCGTGTGTGACGGCTTCTTCGACCGGAATCCGGCGAGTCTCTCTCCCGGATCCCTGTTTCTGGATTCGGAGGATCCGGATGATCTGGAACTGACCATAAGACATATGAAAGAAAATGCTGAAATCGGCGACATTAACGTATATAATGAAGATGCAGAGGCAGGAGCCAGCCGCAGACTGATCCTTGTGGTGGAGATCTTCCTGTACGGCTTCATAACGGTGATCGCCCTGATCGGTGTTACAAATGTATTTAATACCATCACGACAAATATGAATCTCCGCAGGAGAGAATTTGCCATGCTGCGGTCCGTGGGAATGACAAAGAGGGAATTCTTCCGGATGATCCGGGTGGAAGGAGCCATGTATGCGGTACGGTCCATGGTGTTCGGTATTCCCTTCGGAATCCTGCTGTCCTGGATAGTCTACCTTATGATCAGAAGAGAGTATGATTACGGATACTTCGTTCCCGGGAAGGCAATACTCATTTCGATCCTGGTAGTGATCCTGATCGTGGGCTTCTGCATGTGGTCGGCGGTCCGGAAGCTGACGAAGCAGAATATTATTGATACGATCCGAAAACAAACATATTAAGGAGTTTGGAATCTATGAAACTGAAATTACTCTTGGTGGAAGACAGCCCTATGATCATTCGCGGACTTCAGTATACACTGGAGCAGGCTGGCTATGAGGTTGTGGTATGCATGTCCAAAAGAATGGCAGATGACCGGCTGGCGCGGATGCAGTTTGACGTGGCGGTTCTGGATGTGAATCTGCCGGACGGAAGCGGCTTTGATCTGTGCAAACAGCTTAAGGACGAGACGGATATTCCGGTGATCTTCCTGACGGCCAGAGATGAGGAAAGCGATGTGGTGATGGGCTTTGACCTGGGGGCGGATGATTATATACTGAAGCCCTTCCGTAACAGGGAACTGATCTCCCGGATCGAAAATGTTCTTCGCAGGACAGGGAAGACCAAAAAGAAGATCCTGGTGGGTGACGTGGAGGTGGATACGGAATCCGATCAGGTGCTGGTGAAGGGAGAACCGGTGGAATTTACACAGCTGGAGTACAAGATCCTGCTGATGCTGGTTCAGAATGCGGGACAGACCCTGACACGGGAACAGATCCTGGATCGGATATGGGATATGTCCGGAAATTTCGTGGAGGACAACACTCTTACGGTTTACATAAAACGGATTCGGGAGAAGCTGGGAGATGCGGATGTGATCCGTACCGTGAAAGGGGTCGGATATCGCGTTGAGGCATGAACGCGGGTTTCATGAAAATCTTCTTTACTTCTACAGTATGGTAGGCTATAATGTGCAGGTAAGAGCCACCTTACACCTTCAGGTGGCTTTTGCTGTGTACAGGACAGTTCGACATTTTTATTGATGATAGGACCGGCTGCAGGGCCGGATGAAAGGAAGGAACATGGTTACAGCAATCGTAGGTGCAAATTGGGGCGACGAAGGAAAAGGCAAGATCACGGATATGCTGGCGGAGACCTCCGACATCATCATCCGTTTTCAGGGTGGTGCGAATGCAGGACATACGATCATAAACAATTACGGCAAATTTGCATTGCATACGCTTCCCTCCGGTGTGTTCTATGACCATACCACAAGCATCATAGGGAACGGTGTAGCACTGGATATCCCGAAGCTGTTTCGTGAAATCAGGGATATAGAGGAGAAGGGAGTTCCCACGCCGAAGATCCTGGTATCGGACCGCGCCCAGATGGTAATGCCGTATCACGTGCTGTTTGACGGATATGAAGAGGAGAGACTTGCCGGTAAGTCCTTCGGATCCACCAAGTCCGGCATAGCTCCTTTCTACTCGGATAAATATGCGAAGATCGGGTTCCAGGTCAGTGAGCTTTTTGATGATGAGGCTTCCCTGAAGGACAAGATCGGAAGAGTGATCACACAGAAGAATGTACTGCTGGAGCATTTGTACGGAAAACCGCTGCTTACGGTGGATGAAGTATATGCAACCCTGATGGAATATAAGGAGATGGTGGAACCCTATGTCTGCGACGTGTCCGCATTTCTGTATGAGGCCATCAAAGAGGGAAAGAATATCCTGCTGGAGGGACAGCTGGGGTCCATGAAGGATCCGGATCACGGGATCTATCCCATGGTCACTTCCTCATCCACGCTGGCTGCATACGGAGCCATCGGCGCCGGCATTCCGCCCTATGAGATCAGGAAGATCGTTACGGTGGTTAAGGCTTATTCCAGTGCGGTGGGTGCAGGGGAATTTGTCAGTGAGATCTTCGGCGATGAGGCGGATGAGCTGAGAAGACGCGGCGGAGACGGCGGAGAATTCGGGGCGACCACAGGACGGCCCCGCAGAATGGGCTGGTTTGACTGTGTGGCAACCCGCTACGGCTGCCGGATCCAGGGTACCACGGATGTTGCATTTACGGTACTGGATGTTCTCGGATACCTGGATGAGATTCCGGTATGCGTCGGCTATGAGATCGACGGTACGGTTACGAAGGATTTCCCGGTGACCACGAAGCTGAAGCATGCAAAGCCGGTTTACAAGGTTCTTCCGGGCTGGAAGTGTGACATCCGGGGAATCACGAAATACGAAGATCTGCCGGAGAACTGCAGAAACTATATCGAGTTCATCCAGCAGGAGATTGGCTTCCCGATCACGATGGTATCCAACGGACCGGGCCGCCATGAGATCATTTACAGAAACGCGGAATAAAGATCATATCCGGATGCGGCCGCGCCGCATTCCGATCAGAATATACGGGGGCTCAGCGTCGAGTTTAGGATGGCTGGATCCCCGTGTTTCTTTTTTCCGGGCGGCGGGGATACGGTGTTGCGGTTTTACCGGAAATGGTGTATTATGTTGCAGAATATGACTATCTGAGAGGAGAACTCTTCAGGCGATGATCCGATATCATGTAAAACGGAATAAGAAGAGTCGGAATACGCTTCGGTATCTGGGCGTTTTCCTGTTTGTATTTGGTGCCTTTCTTTTATATCTCTTTTTCTCCGGCATGGCTTCCAGCCACCTGTTCGGCGCCATCATCGGAGCCCTGATCGGAGCTTATGGAGTCTATCTGTTTATCCATACATTTGAAGAGGATAAATATGATATCGACTATGAATTCGGAGACACGGAAATGACTGTGAAGCACTACAGGGGTGAAACGGTTTATTCCTATGACGATATCGATGATGTAACCCTGGTCGTTCCGGAGAATGAGATGATCTACAGTCTGATCCTGATCCGGGCGGGCAAGAAGAAATATCTGATCCCCTTTTCCTATAAGAAGGATGCCTGCGATCAGATCTACGCCCATCTTACGGCACGGGTGACGGAGAAACGGCTGGAGGAAGAGATCAGAAACGGCTGATGGGATTCACAGGCCGGCTACAGGAGGAAGCAACCATGATAAAGCTGATAGCAAGTGATATCGACGGAACCCTGGTTCCGGACGGGACGGATCGGATCGATCCTGAAATGATGGGAGTGATCCGTGAGCTGAAGGAGCATGGGATCGTATTCGCCGGAGCCAGCGGACGCCAGTTCCTCAGTATGAAGAAGCTGTTTGAGCCGGTCTGGCAGGACATTTACTATATTACGGATAACGGAAGCGTTCTCAGGGATGCGAATACCATTCTCAGATATCATGTGATCCCCCGTCCGCTCCTGATGGAGCTGATCCATGATGCAAAACGCCTTCCGGGCTGTGATATCATGCTTTGCGGCGTGGACTGCGCCTATTGTGAGGAATACAGCGAGATGTTCTACTGGCTGCGGGATTCCTACAAGTTCAATATTCAGGTGCTGGGGGATTTCGAAATGCATCTTCGGGATGATATCGTGAAGATGTCCATTTACCAGAAGGATCACGCAGAGGAGACTGTAAATGCCTGGTTCACACCCAAGTGGCGCAATCAGTTTAAGATCGCATCTGCCGGAACCATGTGGATGGATATCGTGGAGCCGGATGCGGATAAGGGAAGCAGCCTCCGGGATCTTCAGATCCATCTGGGGATCACGAAGGAAGAGACCATGGTATTCGGCGACAATCTGAATGACATCGGTATGCTGGAGGCGGCTGCGGAGAGCTATGCCATCGGAAGCGCCCGGCCGGAGGTGCGTCAGGCGGCCCGGCATGTGGCACCGCCCCTGTCCCAGAACGGGGAAACCCAGGTGCTGCGGAATCTGCTTGCAAGCCTTTAGGGCTTTTGAATAGAGGTAAGTATTATCAAATGGAGGAACACTATGAGCAAGATTGAAATGAAGACGCCACTGGTTGAGATGGACGGAGATGAGATGACTCGTATTCTCTGGCAGTACATTAAGGATGAGCTGCTGCTCCCCTTTGTGGATCTGAAGACCGAGTATTACGACCTGGGACTGGAGCATCGGAACGAGACGGATGATCAGGTTACCTTCGATTCGGCCTATGCGACCAAGAAGTACGGCGTGGCGGTAAAATGTGCCACCATTACTCCGAATGCTGCACGGGTTGAGGAGTATAACCTGAAGGAAATGTGGAAGAGTCCCAACGGCACGATCCGTGCGATCCTGGACGGAACCGTATTTCGCGCACCGATCCAGGTGAAGGGTATCACTCCCTGTGTAAGAAACTGGGAGAAGCCCATCACCATCGCACGTCATGCTTATGGTGATGTCTATAAGGCAAGCGAGATGAAGATCCCGGGACCGGGAAAGGTTGAGCTGGTCTATACCGCGGAGGACGGTACGGAGGAACGTGTTCTGGTGCATGAATTCAAGGAAGCCGGAGTTGTTCAGGGTATGCATAACCTGGTTCCCTCCATGGAAAGCTTTGCAAGAAGCTGCTTCACCTATGCGCTGGATACAAAGCAGACCATCTGGTTCGCTACGAAGGATACCATTTCAAAGAAATATGACCACACCTTCAAGGATGTGTTCCAGGAAATCTTTGACCGGGAATTTAAGGAGAAGTTTGAAGCGGCAGGGATTGAGTATTTCTATACCCTGATCGATGATGCGGTTGCACGTGTCATGAAATCCAAGGGCGGATTTATCTGGGCCTGCAAGAATTATGACGGAGATGTAATGAGCGACATGCTTTCCTCCGCCTTCGGTTCACTGGCCATGATGACCTCCGTTCTGGTTTCCCCCCAGGGCTTCTATGAATATGAGGCGGCTCACGGAACCGTACAGCGTCATTACTATAAGCATCTGAAGGGTGAGGAAACCTCCACCAATCCGGTAGCTACCATTTTTGCATGGACCGGAGCATTGAGAAAACGCGGTGAGATGGATGAGCTTCCGGAGCTGATGAAGTTTGCGGACCTTCTGGAGAAGGCCACCATTTCCACCATTGAAAGCGGAACCATGACCAAGGATCTGGCGCTGATCACAGAGCTGGATCAGGTGAATACATTGAACACGGAGAACTTTATCAAGGCGATCCGTACGACACTTGAGGGCCTGATCACAGAATAGGGACTGAAACGTGGGTATCTGGGAGATTTTGAAAATCGAGCCTACGCGGGATCCGGATGAGCTGAAGAAGGCATACCGCCGTCAGCTCATCACCGTACATCCCGAGGATGATCCGGAGGGCTTTCAGGCTCTCCGGTCAGCCTACGAGGAGGCAGTACGACTGGCAGAGACGCCGGAAGAAGCTCCGGCAGAGACAGAACCCGAAGAAGAGGATCATACGCCGCGTGGAGAGCTGGAGAGAGCGATGCAGAGATTATATGCATCGTTTTTTCAGCGTGTTCAGGTTTCCGAGTGGGAGAAGCTGCTGGATGTTCCCTATGTGAATTCCATCGATACCTCTGAGGAAGCGCTCTATGTGATCCTGGATTTTCTGACGGAGAATTATGTACTTCCCCACCAGGTATTCCATTTTCTTGTGGAGCGGCTCAATCTGACGGAACGCAGGGAGGAGCTGCTGGACCGGTATCCCTTCCGGTTCCTGGATTATATCGAGGCCAATTCCATCTACCCGGACGCGGTGGATTATACCTTGTTCCGGGGGCCTGAGGACTATGATTATGAAGGGCTGATCTCCGTTCTTTCGGAGTTCTCCCGTGCAAATAAGGCAGGAGATCTTGAGACGCAGAAGAAGCTGCTGCCGAAGATCTCGAATCTTCCGGTGACGAATCCGGATATGGACGCCATGATCTGCAGGTATCAGTGGCAGAACGGAGACCGGGAAGGAGCGAAGGCTGCGATCACGGAGCTGGAGAAGAAATATCCGGATGCTCCCTCGGTGATCATAACCCGTGGAGATATTCTGCAGCATACGGACAACATCGACGGGGCGGAGGCGTGCTATCTCCGTGCGGAACAGCTGATGGGAAATACTCCTATGATCCGGGGAAGACTGGCGGAGATCATGATCCGCCGCGAGGAATATGAGAAGGCCAGGGATACCTTCTTTGATCTTCTTCAGGAATCACCCTATGACGGGTATTTCCGGGGAGAGGTTCTGAAGGCCTGTGAAGGTATCATTCGTAAGAAGCAGGAACGGCTGAGTGAGGAGCCCGGGGATATGAAGACCCGGATCCAGCTGGCGGCGGCCTGCTATCAGAGCTATCGCTTTGAAGAGGCGATCCGACTGCTCCGGGAGGTGCCGGCGCCCACAGATCCGGTGCTTCGTACCGGCTACTATAATTATCTGGGACGTTCCAACCTGTCGATCCGTCATACGGATGAGGCTCTGCCGGAGCTTCAGTCCTGGGAGGAAGCCATTCGGGCGATTCCGGAGGATGATACCTCGGAGGATGCCATCGCTGCCCGGAAGAGGCTGGGCTATGCCCTTACCCTGATCGGAGTGGCGTATATGCAGAGAAAGGAATATGACACGGCCAGACCTTACATCGAATCCGCAAAGGGAATGAAGCATGAAGAATACTTCGTTACGATGGAGGAAAGCTGTGTACTGGAATATCTGTCGGGAAATCTGATGGAGAGCATTGAGGTCTGCAAGGAGCTGGAGCTTCGGGCACCGCAGAATTTTCAGGCCTCAAATATCCGGTCAAAGTGCTGCTACAGGCTGGGACTGCTGCAGGAGTCGCTGGAGTATGCGGAGCGTGCCATGGCGATCTATCCATATGTGGCGGAGCCCTATTATACCATGGCAAAATGTCTGCTCCGTATGCGTGCATATCAGGAGGTGGAACGACTGGCGGACCGGTACGAGGAAGTGAATCCGGAAAGCGATACAGTATGCCTGATCCGTGCCATGGTAAAACAGGAGCAGCGCGGAAGCAGCGGAGAGCTTGCGAAGCTCCTGCTGCCGGTTCTTCCGCATCTGGAGGATGATTCCACGGATCTGGAGGAGAAGGATGAATTCTACCGCCTGCTGGGAGATTCCTATGCTGCAGAGGGAAATGCCACCTCTGCGCTGGAAAACTATAAGAAGGCCATCCGGGAGAACGATCGGAATCCACATCTTTACCGCAGGCTGGCGGCACTCTATAAAAGCATGGGACGATATGAGGAAGCACTTCATTCCTACCGGATGCAGGGCGGCCTGGAGGAGGATAACCGCATTTTCCTGAATCAGGCCTTCTGCCTGATGCAGATGGGACAGTATCAGGAATCCCGGGCGGCGATCCTCCGGGCGGTGGAGGAGGGATCTACCGATCCCATGAATCTGATGGTATCCGGACGAATGCTGTTGGATATTCATTTTGCTGCGGATGCGCTGGAGGTGCTGGAGCGGATCGGCGACAGGGTGGAAAATGACAAGGACAGGGAAGAGCTGCTGGTATGCAAGGTGCGGGCGCTGATCCTGCTCAGGAATTACAAACTGGCGGAGGAGGTGCTGGAGCGGATCTTTGCCCAGGGCATACGGTCCAGGGAACTGCTCCTTCAGCAGATCGAGCTTTTCATTCAGGCCGGCCGGTTCCGGAAGGCGGAGCAGGTGATCCGGTATTTCGGATGGAGAAATGAAGAAAAGGCAAGGAAATATGATCTCCTCTGCAGGATCCGTTTTCAGGAAGGGGATCTGGAGAACCTTTCGGCGCTGATCCGGGAGGCGGAGGAGCTGGATGTTCAGGGTAAGAAGGTGACGACGGCTTACCAGTACGAGCTGTTGGGACATCTGCAGATGCTGAAGCGGAAATTCAAGGAAGCGGAGCAGAGCTTTCTCAATGCGGCGAACCGTAAGCCGAATCTCAGATTCCGTTATCTGGGATATATGGCGGAGTGTGCATCCCGTCAGTTCAGCGGCCGAAGCCGGGTGCAGCGGTACGTTGCCACGCTGGAACGCACCCAGAGCACAGGCGCGGAAGCCTATGAAACCAAAATCCGTCTGGCACAGGGCAGAAGAGTGGAGAAGTCCTACAAGCAGGCCCATATGCTGCTGGAGGAGGTGCTTTCGATGCTTCCTCAGAACGGCGAGATCAACAGGACGGTGTCTTTGGCATATGAGGAGCTGGGATGGCTTTATCTTGCTGAGAAGCGGAACGGGGAAGCGCTGCTTGCATTTGAGGAGGCGCAGAACACCCGGGGATATGATGCCAGTCTGAAGGACGTGATCATGAGGTTGAAGAATGATAGCAGGAATTGATCTTGGAACAACAAACAGCCTGATCGCTTATTATGACGGGACGGAGGTGGTCGTGGTCCCCAATCGGCTTGGGGAATATCAGACGCCTTCCGTGGTCAGTATCGATGCAAAGGGCGAGGTATATGTGGGAAAGACTGCCCGGGAGAGGGGCGTGACCCATCCCCATGAAACCGTTTCCGTGTTCAAAAGAAGCATGGGTACGGACCGTGTGTTCCGGCTGGGAGACAGGGAGTTTACGGCGGCTTCGCTTTCGGGACTTGTACTCCGAAGCCTGAAGGAGGATCTGGAGGCATACCTGGGTACCACTGTGGAGGAGGCCGTGATCAGCGTGCCGGCCTATTTTAACGATGCCCAGAGACGGGCCACCAAGGAGGCCGGACAGATGGCAGGCTTTCGGGTGGAACGGATCGTCTCGGAGCCGACGGCGGCGGCCATCGCTTACGGGATCCACCAGAAGCATGCGGATTCCAAATATCTGGTGTTTGATCTGGGTGGCGGTACATTTGACGTTTCCATCCTGGAACAGTTTGAGAATATCATGGAGGTCCGGGCTGTAGCGGGAGATAACTTCCTGGGCGGTGAGGACTTTACGGAGGTTCTGCTCCGGATGTTTCTGGCGGAGCATGAGATCGAGGACCGAAGCCTGTCGGAGAAGGAAATGGCTCTGGTCAGGAAGGCCGCAGAGGCTGCCAAGCTGCAGTTCTCGGAGCAGAATCAGGTGACGGTCCGCTGCGTGCTGAAGGAGAAGGAGTATGTGTCCGAGATCGATCTGGACAGCTATGAGCGGGCATGTCAGGTGCTTCTGGCCAAGTTGAAGAAGCCCATCGAGCGTTCGCTGAAGGACGCAAATGTACACCTTTCCGGGATCGGGGAGGTCCTTCTGGTGGGAGGAGCCACGAAGCTTCCCATCCTGCGCCGGTTTGTCAGCAAGACCTTCGGGCGGATCCCCAATACGGGTATCGATCCGGACCGGGTGGTTGCCATCGGAGCCGCGCTGCAGGGCGCCATGAAGGAACGCTCCGAGGCTGTGAAGGAGATGATCCTGACGGATGTATGTCCCTTCACCCTGGGAACGGAGATCTGTGTGACAAAGCCCGGGGGAGTCAAGGAGCCGGGGCATTATCTTCCGGTCATTGAGAGGAATACGGTGATCCCCGTAAGCCGTACCCATCGGGTGTTTACCGCATCCGAAGGACAGACGGCGATCCGTGTGACCGTACTGCAGGGCGAAAACCGCATGGCCATGAACAATGTCCGGCTGGGTGAGCTGGAGATTCCGGTTCCGAAGGGACCGGAGGGGGCGGAAGCCGCAGATATCACATTTACCTATGACGTGAATTCCATCCTGGAGGTGGTGGTCAGGGTTGTTTCCACCAAGGCGGAGAAGCGGATCGTGATCCGGAATGAAGGAAATGAGATGACGGACGAGGAGATCGACCGCAGACTGGCGGATCTGGCCAGCCTGAAGATCCCGCCGCGGGAGCAGGAAGAGAATCGCTATCTCATGGCCCGGGGCGATCGGATGTATGAGGAGGCGGTGGGTGATCTTCGAATGGAGATCGACCGGTGTCTCCGCAGGTTTGAAGCTGTCATGGATGGCCAGGACCCGGCGAAGATCAGCGAGGCCAGGGAAGAACTGAAGGAACGGCTGGATCTGATCGAAAAGGAAATGCAGGAATAAGAAAGGGAGTGGCGTGGTGCCACTCCTTTTCCTGTCCTAAGCTATTCTGTTTTCAGGCCATTTCATTTCTGTACCCTTTCGTATCTACGTCCGGGGACGATGCTCCGGTATCCGTCGGATCTGCAATCTATCGTTTGTCCAGAGGCACATACTCCATGGAATGGGCCACCGACATGTAGGCCGGACGTATGATCTTGTTGGTGCAGGTCAGCTCCTCGATCCTGTGGGCGGACCAGCCTGCGACCCGGGCGATGGCAAAAAGCGGTGTGATGAATTCATCCGGAATTCCCATCATGCTGTAGGCGAAGCCGCTGTAGAAATCGATATTCGGAGAAACCGGCTTGAACAGCTTTCGCTCCTTCCGCATGAGAGGCGGTGCAAGCCGGGCTACGGCCTTGTGAAGAAGGAATTCGTCCGTGCGGCCCTTCTCCTCGGCCAGCTTTTCCGTATAATGCTCCAGGATCTTTGCCCGGGGATCGGATTTGGTATATATGGCATGCCCGATCCCGTAGATCAGGCCGGACTTGTCGAAGGCCTCCCGGCGAAGGATCTTCAGAAGGTAGGCGGAGATCTCCTCGTCATCATTCCAGTCCCGGATCTCCTTCTTCATTTCATCAAACATCTTCTTGGCCTTGATGTTCGCACCGCCGTGCTTCGGCCCCTTCAGGGAACAGAGGGAGGCGGCTACGGAGGAATAGGTGTCGGTACCGGAGGAGGTTACCACATGGGTGGTGAAGGTTGAATTATTACCGCCGCCGTGCTCGGCATGGAGGACCAGGGCGATGTCCAGAAGCTGCGCCTCCAGCGGAGTGAATTTCTTGTCCTGCCGCATGATGCGGAGCAGGTTTTCCGCAATGGAAAGCTCCGGCTTCGGATTATGGATATAGAGTCCCCGGTTCTGCATATAATGCCGGTAGGACAGATAGGAGTAGGCAGCGATCAGCGGAACATTTGCGATCAGCTTGATGGACTGCCGGAGAACATTCGGTATGGACAGGTCATCCGCGTTCCGGTCATAGGAATTCAGAGCCAGGATGGAACGAGCCATGGCGTTCATGATATCCTTGTTGGGGGATTTCAGCACCACATCCTCCACGAAATCATCGGGAAATCTTCTGGCATAGGAGATCAGCCGGTTCCAGTGTTCCAGCTCGTCTTTGTCCGGAAGCTTTCCGAACAGCAGAAGATAGACGGTCTCCTCGTATCCGAAGCGTCCGTCCTTCGTAAAGCCCTTCACCAGGTCCTTGATGTTGATGCCGCGATAATAGAGCTCTCCCTCTATGGGGACTCTTTTCCCGTCCTTCTCCTTCATTCCGTTGACGGTGGAGATTTCGGTAAGCCCTGTAAGCACACCCTTGCCGCTGGGCTCCCGGAGCCCTTTCTTGACATGGTATACATCATACAGGGCAGGGTCGATCTGATTGTTCTCCACGCAGAGATTCGCCAGTCTGTGAATCTGCCTGCTTATTTCTCCTGCGCTTGCATATGACATATTTCATCCCTCCTGAGTATCGATGGCCATCGGCCGCCACGTTCGGACATGGGGACTTCGATGGGCAGACGTAAACCTTTATAGATCACCGGATCGTACCGCTTCCGGCGAATGGTTTCCATGGTGGCACAGATCTTGTCCGCGAAGCACACCAGCGCAGCCTCCCTGCAGTTGGGAAACCGGCTGAGGTTCAGCGGAAACATGTGTCTGAATATGATCTGCTTCTCGGTGCGGTTCATGGGGAAATCCCGGCATGCCGTGATCAGTGATGTCCGGGCATGGTGATAACCGTGCAGACGGTGCCAGGCCACGTCATCGTGCCAGTCATACAGGAAATAATCATGGAGGAGCGCGCCCCGTACCACACTCCGGAGATCTACCCGGAGACGGAACTTCCGTGCCAGATATACACTCATGTAGGTAACGGCCAGAGAGTGTTCGTAGCAGTCGATCTCTCCGTGCTGTATATAGTTTACTTCCGACTGAAAGGATTCCGTTACCAGGATGTCGCGTCCCAGCTTCCGGATCACCGCCTTGATCTTTCTGTCTTCGCCGAACTTCATGTGTCACCGCTCTTTCTCTGTAGTCGGTCCCTTTGGGACATCTTCGAAATTATAGCACAGGAGACTCTTTGTAACAAGTGGAACTGCGGTGCATTTTAGTTGATTAAAGTGTTGAACTTTGCTATAATGTCGTGGAATGTGGCCAAAACTATTATTGCGGAAAGATCAAGGAGGCTGAAATGATAGAGAACGGAACATTGATGCAGTATTTTGAGTGGAACCTTCCGGCAGACGGAAAGCTGTGGAAACAGCTGGCCGAGGACGCTCCGCGGCTGAAGACCGCCGGGATCACCAGTGTATGGCTTCCTCCGGCATATAAAGGAGCAGCCGGGAAGGACGACACCGGTTATGGTGTATACGATCTGTACGATCTGGGTGAATTCCGCCAGAAGGGAAGCGTTCGGACGAAATACGGAACCAAGCAGGATTATCTGGCTGCCATAGAGAAGCTGCAGAAGCTTGGAATCAATGTGTATGCGGATATCGTTCTGAATCATAAGCTGGGAGCGGATGAGGTGGAACAGGTATCGGCTGCGGAATTCAACGAGAACAGCCGCTACCAGATGGTTGCGGATGACAAGGTGATCGGAGCCTGGACGAAATTTACATTTCCGGGACGGAAAGGAGCTTATTCCGACTTTACCTGGAACTGGAAGCACTTCGATGGGATCGACTGGGATCAGAAGAAGAAAAAACATGCGCTTTTTAAGTTTTCCGGAAAGGACTGGGATTCCGAGGTTGACACCGAAAATGGCAATTATGATTATCTGATGGGAGCGGATATCGACTTTTCGAATCCGGAGGTGTATCAGGAGCTGGTGCGCTGGGCAGTCTGGTATGTGGGGATCGCAAATCTGGACGGTTTCCGCCTGGATGCCGTGAAACATATTCCCGCTTCCTTCTACCGGGATTTCCTTGCAGAGGTGAGAAAGCTCACCGGACGGGAGCTTTTCTCTGTAGGAGAGTACTGGAACGGAGATCTGAAGGAGCTGGAGGAGTACCTTGCCAATACCAACGGCGAGACGGCCCTCTTCGACGTGCCGCTGCATTATAATCTTTACAATTGTTCCAAAGCGGAAGGGGCATATGATCTGCGTACGATCTTCAACGGAACGCTTGTTCAGGCGGATCCGGTTCATGCCGTAACATTTGTGGATAATCATGATACTCAGCCGGGACAGTCTCTGGAATCCTGGGTGGCTGACTGGTTTAAGCCCCTGGCCTATTCCCTGATCCTGCTCCGCCAGGATGGATATCCCTGTGTATTCTACGGAGACTATAAGGGAATCCAGCACGATAAGGTGAAGGCGAAGAAAACCATGCTGGATAAGCTGCTGAAGGCGCGTAAGACCAAGGCTTACGGACCGCAGCATGACTATTTTGATGATCCGGACTGCATCGGATGGACCAGAGAAGGAGATCCGGAGCATAAGGATTCCGGTCTGGCGGTGGTTCTCTCCGACGGACGTGGCGGAACCAAGCGGATGTATATCGGCCGGCATTTCGCAGGAGCACATTTCTCCGATATCATGGGAAATGCCAAGTACAATATCAAGATCGATGAAGAAGGCTTCGGCGAGTTCTATGTGAACCGCGGTGCTGCAGCCGTATGGGTCCGGAAGGAACCGAAATAGGCCCGCGAAGGTAATGGGACAAAAGGGGGAAGGGTATGGAGAAGACCATAAGGACTGATGCGGTTGATGCTTTCCTGGATGCGATCCTGTGTCTGGATGAGAAGGAAGAACTATATCAGTTTTTTGACGATGTGTGCACGACAAATGAGGTCGTGTCCATAGCACAGCGTTTCGCCGTAGCAAAAATGCTGCATGAGAATAAAACCTATATAGAAATTGCGAAGGAAACCGGTGCTTCCACGGCTACCATCAGCCGGGTGAATCGTTCCATGATCCACGGAAACGGAAGCTATGAACGGATCTTCGAGAGGCTTCGACTGGAAGAAAAGGAGTGAAGGTAAGGGGATGGATGCCGGTTCTACGGTACAGCTATGTATCCTGATCGTTCTGCTGGTTCTGTCGGGGGTATTTTCCTCCGCGGAGACGGCACTTACAACGGTGAATCTGAATAAGCTGCGTGCCCTGGTGGATGAAGGCGGCAGAAAAGGAAAGAAAGCGGCCCGCGTTCTGCGGCTCCGTGAGGACCCGACGCGGCTTCTTACTACGGTTCTGATCGGAAATAATATCGTAAATCTGTCTGCCTCTGCCCTGACCACGATCTTCGTGACGAAGGTGTTCGGCAACGGAATGATAGGAATCGCCACGGGTATCCTTACCTTTCTGGTGCTCCTGTTCGGCGAGATCATACCGAAGAATCTGGCTACCCTGTACAATGTACAGCTGAGTCTGTTCTATGCCACGCCGATCCGTGTGCTGGCCCTGATCCTCACACCGGTGATCTGGATCCTGAATCATATCTCCAGAGGGATCTTCTGGCTGCTCAGGATCGATCCGGACCGGAATCCGGATCAGATGACGGAATCCGAACTGCGGAAGATCGTGGATGTGAGTCATGAAGAGGGCGTCATCGAAAAGGAAGAGCAGAAGATGATCACAAATGTGGTGGATTTCGGTGATGCGGTCTCCAAGGACATCATGATCCCGAGAACGGACATGGTCTGTGCGGAGCTGACGGACGGCTATGACGATCTGCTCGAACTGCTGGAAACGGAAAACTATTCCCGCCTTCCCGTATATAAGGACAGCCGGGATCATATCGTCGGGATCCTTCATGTGAAGGATCTGATACTCTATGAGAAGAAACACGGCAAGGATCAGGTGAAGGTGGAGGATATCATGCGCCGGCCTGTCTTCGTTTATGAATACCAGCGCACGGCTGAGATATTCAAGGATATGAAGACCTCATCGGCCACCATGTGTATCGTGCTGGATGAATATGGTATCACCGCAGGCCTGATCACCATGGAAGACCTGATCGAGGAGATCGTGGGCGAGATCCGGGATGAATACGATGAGGGCGAGGCGGAATGGATCAAGCGGCTTTCCGATGATCTCTACATCGTGAACGGAGCCGTCAAGCTGGATGACCTGTCCGACGCCGTCGGCCTGAAGCTGGAAAGCGAGCATTATGATTCCGTGGGAGGCCTGGTGATCGAGCTCCTGGACCGGCTCCCGGATGAAGGGGATGAAGTGGAAAATGATCTGGTTCATCTGAAGGTAAAAAGCGTGGACCGAAACCGTGTGGAACGGGTGGAGGTCCGGATCATTCCCAGACCTGTGGAGGAGGACGGCGAGGGAAAGCCTCGTGAAGATTGATTACGTATGAAAGGCGCAGGAGATGGATAAGCAGTTACTTCAACTGAAAAGAGAGATCCGCGAACTGATCCGTCTGGACTTTATCGTACCGGAGGATATACCGGCCATCGAGCTTTATGTGGATCAGGTGACCCGGTTTATGGATCAGCAGCTGTCCGGAAATAAAAGGTCGGAGGAGGATAAGATCCTGACGAAGACAATGATCAACAATTATACCAAGAACCGGTTGATCCCGCCCCCGGACAGGAAGAGATACTCGAAGGAGCATATCATCCTGCTGATCTACATTTACTATCTGAAAAATGTATTGCCCATCGGCGATATTCAGCGTCTTCTGGAGCCCATGACCATGGAGATGTTCGATGAGAAGAAAATGTCGGAAATCTATGAAAGCATTTATGAGCTGGAGAAGCCGCAGTACTTCAATATCGAAGCCAGCGCCTCCAAGGCTGCTGCGCTGGTGGAGAAAAAGTTCCCCAAGGATCAGGACAGCTATCTGAACAAGGTGGCATTTATCTACCTTCTGGGCTATGACATGTTCAGCAAGAAACGTCTGATCGAGAAGCTGATCGATGAGCTTCCGGCCTATGATCCGAAGCTGATGGAGGCGGAGAGGAAGAAGGCTGAAAAGGGGAGAAAGGCAACCACGAGAAAGAAGGCGGCGGGCAAGGCCGGAGCGCGTAAGGCTGCCGTCCGTAAAACCGCTGCAGGGAAGAAGCCCGCGAAGGCGGCGGGCAAGGCGGCTGGAACCGCCAAGTCCCCTGCCAGGACCCCGGGAACAGCCAAGTCTCCCGCGAGAACCCCGGGAACCGCCAAGTCTCCCGCGAGAACCACGGGAACTGCCAAATCCCCTGCAGGGGCAGCAGGTACCGGGACAGGGACGGCCGGAGCTGCAGGAAGGAAGACAGAAACAGAAGACAAGGAATAACGAAGATAGAAGAAGGAAGAAGAACAAATGATCAGTGTAAACAATGTATCACTCAGATTTGGAAAGAAAGCATTATTTGAAGACGTAAATATCACATTTACCCCCGGGAACTGCTACGGACTGATCGGTGCCAACGGCGCCGGAAAATCCACATTTTTACGGATCCTGTCCGGACAGCTGGAGACCACAAGCGGGGATGTCACCATGGACCCGGGTGAGCGTCTCTCCATCCTGGAACAGGATCACTTCAAATATGATTCCTATAACGTTCTCGACACCGTGATCATGGGAAACAAGCGCCTGTATGAGATCATGAAGGAGAAGGACGCCATTTATATGAAGGAGGATTTCTCCGAAGAGGATGGGATCCGGGCTTCCGAGCTGGAAGCGGAATTTGCGGAAATGGATGGCTGGAATGCAGAAAGCGATGCGGCTGCCCTTCTGAACGGACTTGGCGTGGAACCGGAGTTCCATTATGCGGAAATGGCCGGCCTGGAGGATAATATCAAGGTGAAGGTGCTTCTTGCACAGGCGCTGTTCGGAAATCCGGACAATCTGCTCCTGGACGAGCCCACCAACCACCTGGATCTGGATGCCATCGCATGGCTGGAGGATTTCCTGATCGATTTTGAGAATACCGTGATCGTAGTCAGCCACGACCGTTATTTCCTGAACCGGGTCTGCACCCATATCGCAGATCTGGACTACGGAAAGATTCAGATCTATGCCGGGAATTACGACTTCTGGTATGAGTCCAGTCAGCTGATGATCCGTCAGATGAAGGAAGCAAACAAGAAGAAGGAAGAGCAGATCAAGGAACTGAAGGAGTTTATCGCACGGTTCTCCGCAAATGCTTCCAAGTCCAAGCAGGCAACCTCCAGAAAGAAGGCTTTGGAGAAGATCCAGCTGGAAGAGATCCGGCCCTCCAGCCGGAAATATCCTTATATTGATTTCCGGCCTAAGCGTGATATCGGAAATGAGGTTCTGGAGGTACATAATATTTCCAAGACGGTTGACGGCGTGAAGCTGCTGGATAATATCAGCTTTACGGTGGGACGCGAGGACAAGATCGCCTTTGTGGGACCGAATGTTCTGGCAACCACCATGCTTTTCAAGATCCTGGCGGGAGAGGAAGAACCGGATGAAGGCACCTATAAGTGGGGTGTGACCACATCCCAGGGCTACTTCCCGAAGGATAATACAAAGGAATTCGATAATGATCTGATCATTGTCGACTGGCTGACGCAGTATTCCGACGACAAGGATGCCACCTATGTCCGGGGTTTCCTGGGACGGATGCTCTTCGCCGGTGATGACGGGATCAAGAAGCTGAAGGTTCTGTCCGGAGGAGAGAGGGTTCGGTGCCTGTTCTCCAAGCTGATGATCATGGGGACCAACTGCCTGATCCTGGATGAGCCTACAAATCATCTGGATATGGAATCCATCACTTCACTCAACAATGCGCTGATCAAGTTCCCCGGCGTGGTGCTGTTCGCCTGCCAGGACCATCAGTTCATTCAGACAACTGCGAACCGTATCATCGAGCTTACTGCAACCGGTATGATCGACAAGCAGACCACATATGATGAGTATCTGGCCAGCGATGAACTTGCAAGAAAGCGTCAGATCATGAATATGGACCGGCCGGAGGATTGACCTTTGGGACGGTAAAACAGCAGGAGCCCTCCGAGCATTGCCCGGAGGGCTCCTGGTTTTATCGATAAAGGGTTTAGGAGGGCATCGTGCCTGCACGAATGCCTGTCCTCGAAGGGTTATGCCGGATTTTCGACCTACTCCTCATCCATCGGAAGGTCAAACAGGTATTTCAGGAAACGTTCCGCATTCTGCCGGTTGGTATCGCCCTGTCCCGGGAAGCAGATATACAGCTTCGTTCCGAAGTTCAGGGATTTCGCGAATTTGGAATCAGAGATATCATAGGCAAAGAAATAACTTTCACCGTCGGAGTCTTCGGCATTTACCTGATACTGTCTGAGGGCCAGAATGGTATCCGGGGAAATGACGGTCTCCGGATCCAGGATGATGTTCGCGTAGCTCAGGTAGTCCAGTCCGGTGCGGTCCGTGATCAGTACATCGAAGAAGTCGGAGGAGCAGAGCACCGGGAACTGGGTCAGGGAATAGTCGTTCGGGTTGTTTCTGTAGGTCTCATTTGCGGTTTCCATGTCCAGCTTCGGTTCGGTATCAAGCTTGATGCTTCCTTCATATGCCAGCTTCGCGTTGGCCATAAAATCATCGAAGTCCGATTCCTGTACACTTTTTTCGGCAGGAACGTTGATGAAGCTGGCAGAGAGAATCACAGGACGCTTCCCCATGAGGATCGAGACCATCAGCAGTGTGATCACAAGTATGCCGCCGACGGTCAGAATGAGAGGTGTCTTATAGTAATATAGTAGATACGAGACCCGTTCCATCCGGGACATGCCTTCCATTTCCTTTTCCCGGCGTTCCTTACGGATGGCGCGGCGTTCACGGAAGGACATGCTGCGCATTTCCAGATTGTCTTCCTTATAATCAGCCTCATCCTTCTCCTGGGGAGCAGTGTCGATGATCTGTCCCGCAACCGTTCTGGGGACATGGACAGGCTCTGTGTGCTCCGGTTTCGTGCGCGCTGTCTCCGTTTGTTCCGGTTTCGTGCGCGCTGTCTCCGTTTGTTCCGG
>CADBOW010000193.1 GCA_902796375.1 uncultured Lachnospiraceae bacterium
GCGGAGGATCCCATCCGCTTCAGCTGCTGGACGATCCGTCCGCCGTACTCGTCACGCCACTCCCAGGCGCGTTTCAGGAAGCCTTCCCGGCCCAGATCCGCCTTCTCGATCCCCTGCTCTCTCAGGGCATTGATGATCTTAACCTCCGTGGAGATCGCCGCGTGGTCCGTGCCCGGCTGCCAGAGGGCATTGTACCCCTGCATCCGCTTCATACGGATCAGAATGTCCTGCATGGTATTATCCAGTGCATGTCCCATATGCAGCTGTCCTGTGATATTCGGAGGGGGCATCACGATGGTGAAGGGCTTCTTCGAGCGGTCTACCTCTGCATGGAAATATCCCGCATCCTCCCATTTCCTGTAAAGTCTCTCTTCGATGTCCTCCGGACTGTACGTTTTCTCAAGTTCCTTAGCCATGGTTTATCTTGTTCCTCTCTATCATGTTTTCTAAACTAATCCAATCTGCTGCCCAGTGCTTATACGATCTGATCACGGAACTCATCCTTCAGCTGAGCCAGGATGATGTCCATCCGCTTGTCGTAATCTGTCATGTCATTGTGCATCTTATTGTAGACCGCGCGCTGGAGCATGGCGTAAATGGTCATCTCCCTCACATCATCCTTGGAATCACCGATCTCCATCATGATATCCTCGAAATACCGGTCCGACAGGCCCATTTTATGGACCTCCGCCTTCAGGGTGGTGATATCCTCCGTGGCGGATACCACATAGAAATAGCCCTTCAGCGATTCCTGATTCCCGTTCAGGTCATATGCCTTCAGGAAGAATTTCTTCGCATCCTCGATATCCAGGTTGTTGGCCGCCGCCACCGCCCGGTTATGATATACATTTCCGAGGAATTCCCGGTCCTGGATCTCCGGCTCCTGTTCTATGATCCCGTCATAAATGATGGAGGCACGGATGAATCTGCGATATCCCAGATATCCGTCCGCCTTCAGCTTCTCCCGCTGCAGCGGTGACAGCTTTCTGTACTTCTGCCATGCCGCGGCATAGGTCTTCACCTCTTCCGTGGTATAATACTCGCCTGCATTCAGGATCTCCACCAGAAGGTCCTGCACGAAGGGGGTCTTATTTGCCAGGCCCACCAGCCGATCCGCCAGCTGCGGCATATCCAGCTCATCCCGGATCCAGGTCCAGAGCCGGTCCGACAGAGCTGATTTGGAGATCAGCACGGTATTATTATAAATATAGAAGCAGAGCTCCTCATAGGTATAGATCTCTACCTTCGTATTCAGGAAGGTGAAAGGAGTCTCTGCCTGCTTCGATGAGCAAATGATCAGCTTTGCCATACGATCGAAAACTCCTTTCTGTATATTTTATTGGTGGTGGGGAACAGCTTCCCGAAGCCCAGATCCCGTATGATCACGGCCCCGTCCGTGGGATTTTCAAACTCCACCTCCAGCGACAGCTTGGTGGTTTTGTTGGGGCGCTTGGGGATCCCGTGGATCTTCACCACCTCCCGCTTCTCCTCGTCCGTATGCCGGCTCCGGTATACAAGGGTGATGGTATCCGTATCATCCAGGATCACAAAGATCTTTCCCCGGATATTGTACCATTGCTTTCCGCCGTTCACGATGGGTACGAAGGTATCCTTCTCGTCGTCCAGGGAAAGCCCCACGTCAAAGAGTACATTTTCCTTCGTTTCCACAAAGAACTGATCGTAAAACGCCTTGTACTCGCCGCCCACGGCACGATAGCAGGCACCCTTCGTATAGATATTCTGTCCCACAAATACCCTGCGTCCCTGGCACAGGACATTGGTGGACTTCTTCATCCATTTGTTGGTAAAGCCCACGCCGGTCAGATAGACGGAAGAGATATAGGCCTTCTTCATTTCATAGTCCGCGATCTTCGCGAAATCGATGTCCATCTGATAGGTATCATTTCCGTAATGACTGAGTGACATCTGGGAGGAATAGTCCTCATGGGTCACCGTCACCAGCTTCGGCGTCCTGTTTCTGGAAATGTCGATCCGGTAGTAATTCAGTCCGTCCGCGTTGTAATCATACAGCGCCACGGAGTTGATCCACAGCCCCTGCTCCTGATTGAAGATATAGTACAGTCCGCTGTCCAGGTGGCTGGTGATCTCCACCGCCTCCTCCGGCACGTCCATCAGCTTATAGATGCCCGAAAGCAGCTGATAGATCCTGCTGTTATATTCCGGCACGGAAATGACCAGCTTCCGGATCGTGGCATCCTCATACCGATACAGGAAGGAATCGATATGCAGCTTCACCATTTTCATGAAGAGGTCCTGATAGGTATATTCCTCTCCCTCCACCGTGACCGTTTCCTTGCTTTCCAGATTCTCGAAGATCCCGTCGATGATCACGCCTTCCTCGTTGAACCGCGCCTCGGAGGCCTCGCCGCCCACATACCAGTGGCCGGTCTCCGTGCTGTGAAAGAGGATGTTCGGCATCAGATAGGTTTCCTTATTATTCAATTGGCTGACTGACTCGGGTTCCCTCTTGATGTCATTGTAATATGACAGCTGGGTAAAATCCGAACACAGATCCATTCCGATGTAAAATGCGTCTGCCATGGTTTTGTTCCTCTATAGTTTGATAGGTTGTAGAAAGGCTCTTACAACAGCGTCAGATTCTCTTCGAAAAGATGTACCGTATTGATGTATACATCCAGATCCTCCAGCAGCTCCCGGTCCTTCCGCATTTCCTGCTTCACCAGCATGCTGTTGATCATCTCGAACCGGTTCAGATCCTGCTTGTTGTAGGACTTCTTCTTCAGCACCTCGCTCTCCACGATCTGGGCATTTCCGTTGGGATCGTCCTCGATGGTATATACCAGACGTTCTCCGTGGAATACCACGAACTCCATCACGTAAAGGCCGCTGACCACTTCCTCCATACGGTGCACCTTCGTCTTCTCCTTGGCCCGCACCCCGGTTCCCGTGGAATACCGGACGAATACCTGACGCCGGTTCTCGGACTTGTAGATCAGATAGGTCTTCAGGAATACATCCTGCGGCAGCTCCAGGAAGGAAGCAAAGCTCTTGTAGAAGGGCAGGATCTTGCCTGCATCCACAAAGCGGAGGGCCGTATCGGTGATCCATTTCTTCTGCTCATTGGTATAACGCTCCAGGCGGCTGAAGTACAGCAGCAGCGCCATGGAGGAGATCTCATCATCGATATTTCCCTTCATGATCTCCGAATACAGCGCCTCGAAAATGTAGTTCGGCACCTGCATATCCCGGATCAGATAGTTGTGGGCCGCCAGCCGGAGGAAGGCCTTCACCACAAGGCCGCGGCTACGTCCGTTATAATATGTGGCAAAAACATCATAGATATACTCCAGATGTTCTCCCGCAAACATCATCTGGGCCAGGGTATTTTCCGCCAGGGATCCCACATCGGGAACCCGGTCCTTCGCCAGCTTGAAGAGGCCGGCCAGCTCATCGATGGAGCCGTTGAAGTTCATGACCATGTAGGTCAGGATATTGGCATTGACCGTACCGGTCTTGTACAGATTCAGGCAGATGGACATCAGGTCCTCGTTCATGAAGCCCTCGGAATCCTGCACACCGTAATCCGCCAGACGATACAGCTCCCGGACATCCAGCTCGTTAAACCCGTAGAGCTTTACCGCCTGGAATGCCTTGTCGAACAGGTTCATATCGATCAGATAGGTGATGATGGTCCGGGCATTTGCGTGGGTCAGATATTCGATATCCAGCCGGCGCAGATACTTCACCAGCACATCCGTATCCAGATTCTCATGGTAATACTCGATGATGTCCAGGCAGGCCTGCTGCTTGTAATCATCTGAGATCTCCTCGCAGTTGATGATCTCCCGCGCCGCATTTACCTCCCTGGCATTCTTGTAGGTAAATTCACCTATGCTTTCGTAATTGTAGAGCAGCACCCGGTAATCTCTGGGGCTGTACTCCCGGCAGATGGGGATATAGGCCTTCTCATCCACAATCCGCTCGAAATGATAGGGAATGGAGCCCGCGTACCGGTTTCCGTCCTGATCCTCGAAAATGATGGACGCATTGTCCGAAAGGATCTCCACATAAGCCTCCCCGTCATCCAGCGGAACATGCTGGACGCTGGACAGCTCCCCGTGGCTTACGATCACCGCACGGATATTCTTGTTGTAGCAGACCAGCTTCCTCCGGAAAATGATATTGATCAGCTTGCCTGCAAACAGGGAGCTGACGGATTCCGGCTCCAGGAACTCATCGTAGATCACGGTCAGGTCATCATTCACCTTCCCCTTCATGATCATGCTCTCCATGAAGTCCTCCATGGTAGGCGCATATTCATGATAGATCTTCATATGCTCCGACTTGTTGAAGATCACATTGGCATAAAGATATGCCAGCTCGTCCTCGTTCAGGGTATTCTTATAATTCAGATACATCAGAACCGATGCGGGGATCAGCTCATAATGGGCCCGGTCCATGCTTCGGATATAGCATTCATTCAGTCCGATGAATTTCAGGGAACGAAGCACCGCCGCCTTGTAGAACCGGTGATACCGCATATCCAGCATATTCGCGGAGATCAGCATGGAGCAGATGGAGCCCAGCACATCCAGGTTCTCATTCTCCTTCTTCAGAAGGCGTTCCTCTTCCTCCGCCCGAATGGTCTCGTCAAATTTATCGTCAAAGGACTGCTGAACCTTCCTGTCCAGCTGCTCCTCCTCACGGTCATAGTCTTCATCCTCGCTGGACAGCCGCAGCGGATCGTCCGGTGCGGAGATCTCCTCCGGCTCCTCCTCGGCTTCCTCATCCTCATCAAACCCGGTGAAAATGAAATCATCATTTTCCTCTTCCCGGAAGGAGTTCTCCTCCGATGCTTCCTCCTCCGGCTCCTCCTTCTCCATGGAACGGTTCTCCCGGAGCAGCCGTTCACGGCGCAGCTCGTCCTCATTCTTGTCATAGATGGAACGGAGCACATCGAAGATCTGCTTGTTAAACTCCTTGTTCCGTCCCGCCAGCTTGACGAATTCATTCAGGACGTCATCGGAAATGTAATTATGACGAAGCCCCCATTTGATGGTGGTGATCTCAAAGGGTGTCAGCCGCTTCAGCATAAGGGGATTCGCATTCAGGATATCGCAGAGCTCGAAATACACGATAGGGCTGTTCTCTCCCTCTTCGTACATTTCCGTAAGCTCACGGTACAGAGCTCCCTTATCCTCGTTATATACGGGATCCACAAAAAGCAGCAGCCAGAAGAAGAACATCTTCGGCTCCTGTGTCCGGTAATTGCGCCGGATCATATTTGCGGTCTTCTCGACGGTATCATCATCCCGCAGCATCATGGCCTTCAGGTAGCTGTAGTAGCATTTCTCCTGATTGGTCATGAGACTTCGGTCCACATCCGCCTCGATCCGGAGGAACTCCTGCTCTACCTTGGCATAGTCCCCCTTCAGGATGTTCATGTGCATGACGGCAAGCCGGTACATATCCTCCTCCGGCTCCATTTCCATCAGCACCCGCAGGGCTTCCAGCGTGTCAGCCACATACTCGTCCAGTCCGATCCGGTCCATACGGAAATCCAGATAGGCCTGTGTCAGATTGATCCGGCACTGCTTATACTCCTGCTCCTTCAGTCGGTTCTCCTGATCCACTCTGCGTTGCTTCGGGCGCTCCAGATGGATCTCGATCTCGATCTTCTGATAGATATTCTCTATGATCAGCTTTCCGCTGTTCTCACCGTCCGGCACATGCTCCGGAGAAATGTAAACCTGCAGATCGCAGGAATTGGCGGTGAAATCCGCCGAGGTCAGGGTCTTCTTGGCCGGAATGATAAATTCCGCATTGCTCCGGATCTCGGAGCGGGTATAACCCCAGGTATTCTTCGTCAGTGCCACGGAAATGCTCTCCGTCTCCGCAGGCATGACCATATCCAGCTTGGCCTTGTCCGTGGACAGGGTCACCGTACGCTTCTTATGTACCAGAACCAGGAACTCCTCCATGGCCTGATCCACGGAATGACTGTCCAGAAGGCTCTCATAGATCAGCTTCAGATGCGGCTCCCGGTTGATGAAGGTACGCCGGAAATCATCACTCATGAACAGCCGGGCTGCCTCTGACCAGTTCCGCTCCGCCAGTGCCGCGAACTTGAACAGATCATCGATCCGCTCGCTCCCGCAGGTAACACAGGGCGGGACGATGCTGATATCGTAGGGCAGACGGAATTCACCCCCGTCGGTGATCACATTGATGTGACCGCGGAAGTTCTGACCTGCCTCAAGACAGGTGGCGTCAAAGGAATAACGCACCTCGAATTTGCGGCTAATGAAACTGTGATTCTCGAATCTGAGCAGGTATCTGCTGTCATAGACCATCCCCTTGATGGGATGCCGGTTCCGGCTCTCCACCTGAAATGCTCCCAGATACACGGTTCCTGCTTCTATGCTGAGTTTGAAATTCTGTTTTGATATGTATACATCCGGACGGTCGATCCGAAATCCGCCCTTTGCATACTGTTCAACAATCGCCTTCATGTACTATCTCCGACAAATAAAACTTGCGAATCCTGGTCAAAATGTTGTAGAATAATGGTAGCGTGTGAAAAACGATACCAAGTCAATCTATTATAGCAGATTCGGCATTGTTTTGAAAGTA
>CADBOW010000194.1 GCA_902796375.1 uncultured Lachnospiraceae bacterium
CCGTATCGAGGATTCCGGAAAGGTTCGCGCCATCACCGGCTCCGGAAGCGTTAAGATGGATCGCTCCGAGGCGGTTGCGGTTTCAAACGGCAGAGTCTATGGACTCTTTTCCTCCGAGAATACGGATCCGGACGGAAGCTATCACACCTACCGGATTGGAGTATATGACGAAGATCTGAAGCTCACAGGGGTTTCGGGCCTGTTTACCATTGATGAAGCCTGGACGGTCAGCTCCTTAACGGCAGACGACATGTGCCTGTATATTTCGGCCATCACCAGAAACGGAGGAAATGTAACGGTCTTCTCCGTTCCGCTGAACACGCTGCACGGTCCGGAGGATCTGGATGCGTCATCGGAATCGGAGAGTAAGGATACTCCGGTCACCAGAAAGGACTTTGAGAGTCCCACCTCCATTCTGCATCGGGAAAGAACGACGGAGCGGTTCTATGTGGATGCCAGATATGTGGACCCGGAGCTGCATGTCCTGTTGGACGGGGATGCTCCAGAGGGGGAATTTGCACCGGATTCCCGCATTAAAGCGGCCGTGGATTCGATCTCCTTCACCCTGGGACAGAAGATCTCCTTCCATGCGGGTCTGATCATCAAGACTTTGGGCCTGCTGGCCATATGGCTGATCCTGGTGATCATTACGGTAAAGGTTTCGAAGGATCGGGATAGAATCGTATATCTTTTCTCGGCATCGGTGGTCGTGTTCTTCCTCATACTGTTTATCGCTTTCCTGTTCATCAAGCAGCAGTTCCAGAAGAACGAGATCAACAACAATATACGATTTGCAATGATGGTCATGCAGGAGGACCTGAAATACTACAGTGGTGTGGATTATGATGCGGACAATTTCTTTGAAAGCACCAAGTATTACAGGCTGATGGAGAGTCTCACCGATGTATTGAATGAAAATGGAGATAATGAGGTTTTCTATGATGCTTTCGTCATGCGAAAGAGTACAGGCCTTATTCTGGCGGATGCCAGAGGGCATAACGCGATCCATGCCTCGTATCTGTACGGCGGAGAGATGTCATCCCTGATCGAACAGCTTCAGGACGGAGAGCAGTCTGTGGCCTCCACCTTCCTGCTGGATGAGAAGGAGATAACGGCAGTTGCCTATCTGAGTGAAAATCCGGAGGATGATCTGGCGCTGGTAGCGATCTGTAAGGATAAAAGAAGTTCGGAGAGCTTCCGGTCCTCCATCAAGCGACTCGGTATTCTCTTCATAGTGATCTTCCTGATCGGAAGTGTGCTCCTTTTCATAACACTCTATATGCAGCACCTGGATCTGAAGCATTTTACATCAGCTCTGAAGGGGCTGGCACTGGGGGAACCGAAGGTCGAAGCTTCGAAGACTGCGGCCCGGGATATGAGAGAGCTGTGGCAGAGCTACGGGGAGCTGGCAAAGCGGATCGAGGAGATCAATTACGACAAATACCGGATCTTTGAGGCATATTACCGGTTTGCACCAAAGGGGATCGAGAAGATCATGGGCCGGGAATCCATTTTCGATGTGGAAAACGGAAACGTGGTAACCGTGGAAGGCGCTCTGATCCTTCTCTCGGTTGACCGGGAGGAGGAATTTGAGAGGAAGGTCAGCAGCCTCTCCTTCATCCTGACGAATATGGACAATTATTCGGACAAGTATCAGTATGAGAACATTCTGATATCCAGAGATCAGTCCCTGTCAAATGTCCGGTTCCTTATGCTGAATGAGAAGGCGGATACCATCTCGCAGATCGCGCAGTTCATCAACAGCGGAAGCCGGTTCGATGACGTGATCGACTGGTCCGTGCTGATGTACCGGGACGTGTTTACCTACGGTGTGGCAGGGTCTCCGAAGCAGAGCATGGTTTACGTTGATTCGGATTATTCCAGAAAGATGGATGCATATTCGGAATGGTTCCGAAGCCTGGGAGTGCCGCTTGTTGTTACGGAACAGATCCTGAGAAATGAGTCCCCCGGAGAGGTTCGCTACATAGGCTGTGCAAAGTTGGACGACGAAGGAGAAGAGGTTCGCTTCTATGAGGTCCTGGATGCATATCCGGCGGGATTACGACAGCTGCTGCTTATGACAAGGGATCGATTTGAGGAGACATTGGAGCTTTATTATTCGAAAAACTTTTATCTGGCCCGGAACCAGTTCATGGATATTCTGAAGGAGTGTCCGGAGGACGGGATCACCAAATGGTATATATTTGAGTGCGAGAAGTATATGAACGGGGAAGCTGACGGGATAAAGGCCGGATATATGGAGATTCAGCAATAAGACAGGAAGTACGACAGTATGGGGAATAATCTGTTCAGCGTTTTATGGTCTTCAATTAAATCAAAATTCGCTACCATCGTGTCGAAGCTTCGCATGTGGTTCAGCTGGGATTTCATAAGAACCAGGATCATCGGTAAGATCCGGGATTTCTTTGTAAATCTGTTCAATGTCAAGCCGAAGAACAAGGATGATTATTACACCGTATTCCGGTGGATGATCAGCAAGAAGCTGGCCTATATGATCGTCATCGTCGTGGGGGTCGTGAGCATATGGTATATCCTGTCCACCACAAATCTGTTCGCAGGAAGATCGGAAGGGCTTCCCACATATAAATACAATTCCTTCATGCTTCGTTTTGCGAAGGATAAGGTGCGGATCAAGGCAAAATCGGGTTATGTAGCCTACGAGGGCGATGTGAGCAAGGGATATGCCACAGGAGAAGGCAAGCTGTTCTCGCCCAACGGAACCGTGCTCTATACCGGAAGCTTTGAGAAGAACATGTATGAGGGCGAAGGAACCCAGAACTATGAAACCGGGATCATTCACTATAAGGGAGAGTTTCATGCAAATCTGTATGAGGGGCAGGGATCTCTGTACCGTGAGAACGGAACCCGGGAATATGAGGGCGGATTTGCGCAGGGCATGAAGGAAGGCGCAGGCAAGCTCTTTGATGCCGGCGGAAATCAGGTATATGAAGGAAGCTTTGCCTCGGATGAGATCATTTACGGGGAACTGCTGGGGAAGACACCGCAGCAGATCCGGGAGAAATACTTCGGATCCCAGAAGATGTATGAGGAAGGTGAGGAGCTGGGCTCGGATGTGGTGATCCATCTGGAGGATATCAATGCTCTGTATCTGGCGGAGAGCGACGGGTCGGCAACCGATGACAGTATGAAGGCGGTGAATGTGGTCGTTCTGTCCGGAATGTTCCGGGCGGGAAAGACGGAGATCCGCGGGATCGACGGGATCAAGGGGGTCCTGGGAGATCCGATCTATGAAGGATATTCCTCTGTGATCCTGCCGGAGGCGGTTGCCATCAATGTGCTTTCCGACAGGCAGAAGACTCTGAACGGGAGAGTGAAGATGGATACCTCGGCGGTGTACAGTGATGATACCATCGTGCGGAGCTTCGATCAGGAGTATTCGGTTTATATTTATACCTTCAGAAGAGGGGACCTGACTTATTCCTTCGTATGTAACGAACCGGGCGGAAGCTTTGCATTTTATGAGATCCAGGAAGGAGGATCCGAATAAGGAGTCCATGATCCGGAGAGTGAGCCGCTTTGCTGTGATATGAATGAACCTGGAGGACTGCGATGTTACGAATGCGGAAATGGAAAAAACGTCTGATCAGTATTGCCATTTGCATGGCAGTTTTGTTTAGTGCGCTCGCAGTCTACCCTCCGATCCGGATCGATGCGGCAGATAAGGTTCTGACCCTTGCCATAGCCAGAAAACTGGCACTTCGAAACAGCGCAGCCTATGAGCTGGCCCAGATGAAGGTGGATTCCAAAAAGGCGGAACGGGAAAGCGCATTAAAAAGCATCAAGCTGAAGAAGAAAAACCTGTCCACCTTCCGTTGGTCTCCGCTTTTGAAATTAAAATTTCCTCAGAAACCGAATTTCACAGAAGCGTCGGAGTTCCAGTTCAAGCCGGTTCAGCTGGCGGGGGAGATCCAGGTTGCGAAGCAGAAGGTGCAGGATGTGGTTTATCAGGTGACGGAGAAGGTGAATAATCTCTATGTGGAGATCGTGACGCTTCAGGAAACCATCGCCTTCAATGAGAAGAAATATGATTCCCTGCTTACAGGGATAGAGCATAACAGGGAAAAGCTGAAGATGGGCGATGCAAATCAGAGTGACATTGACCGTCAGGTGAAGAAGTCCAACACACTGAACCAGACCATAGCACGTGACAAAAGGACACTGGCAGCGGACCTGAAGAAGCTTTCCAGCATGACAGGGCTGGATGTTACCACCGGATATTCCTTCGAAAAGCCTTATGTAGAGGCCGCCATCGAGCGGTCGATGCTGCCGGCACTGATCGAATATACCAAGGACCGGGATGCAACCTACTATGAGGCCTGTGTGGGAAAGGCTACGGCGAAGCTTGAGCTAAATACCAACTACGGACTCATAAAATCCAAATACCGGAAAGATATAAAAATGATCTCAGGCTATGTGAATAATGCCCTGGGAGGACGGAATATCAGCACAAGAGCATTTAAGAATGCATACAAAAAGTTCCTTGAGAAGATCGACAGCTACTGGAAGGGCAAGAAGAGAATCTGCCTCTTCATTAAGATCCCAAGGATCTGGATGAAGGGTTCTCTGGACGGAACACGATATATCGAGGATGATCCGTATGTTCTGTATCAGAATGCACTGGATTATATCTCGGCCAGGAAGGATGAGGAATCTGCAAGGGCGGAGCTGGAGCAGAGCGTGGAGGATTCCTTCAATAATTACATCAACATCCGAAGCTCCTATCAGAAGTATCTGGCCGATGTTGCGGAAGAGGAAGAACGGATCAGGGAATATGAAGTAAAGAACCGGATGGGGTACCTCTCCCTTGAGGAATATGAGGATGCCGTAGCGGATTATGAGGAGCTTCAGAATTCCATGCTGGAGGCCATGAAGCTGTATACCCAGACACTGTATTCCCTGGACAGACAGACCTGCGGCGGGATCAGCGCACTGCTTTCCGGAACGGATGCGGAGCTTCAGGTGGCAGAGGCAGGGGAAAGCTTTGTGGAGAAGGATCAGAAGGAAGCGCAGTATTTCCTGACACCGATCATTCAGAGAGAGCTTTTTGAACTGACGCTGTACATACCGGATGATTTTCCCACGGAGATCACACATTACGAACTCTGGTGTGACGATACGCAGGTGGGTGAACGAATGCCGGTGGACCAGTCGCTGCGACATCTGACGCTGACGAAGGATAATACGGAGAAGGTCTGGATCCGTCTGTATAACGGAAATGAATTGGTGGATGACTGCCAGATCGATCCGAATGAGGAGACCGGAACGCTGAATATTGTGACGGCACTGTCCATCAACAAGGAAGAAACCGGCGTAGTGGGATCATTTCTGACAACCATCAATGATGTGACGGGCATAATGTCCATCGCCTTTTCACCGCTGGAGAGTGAGGGGATCCGATATTACCGCATACTTACGGAATCCGGAAAGGCACTGGGCGGAGAGCAGAAGGTCGAGATCAGTCAGGAATTCAAACATCTCGGACTGGTGTCCTCGGATCTGGGTCAGCTTACGATCGAATTTTACGGGGAATCGGGAACGCTCCTTTTTACGGGATACATGGATGAAGGAACAGGCAAATTAAGAAAACGGATAACCGAATGAGAAAAATGAAATGGAAAAAGTTCATAGGGAGTATTCTCGTGACGGCTGTGGCGCTGGTCATCTGTTTTTACGTGGCCGGTGACAGGGCAAGTGCGCTTCTGAACGAGGAGGATATGGTTCGGTTCTCGGAGTATTCCGCCAGGAATCGCATCGATGAGTCTACGCTCTTCATCGGGACCTATCTGATCAATATGAGTGCGCTTACGGATGAGCTGTATGAAAAAGCACAGGATTCTGCCAGTGATTCGGACCAGATGAATATCTACTATAAGTCCGAGGTGGGAGAAGGACTCTGGTATGATGTGACGGATGCGGAATCCCTGAATGATATTACGAACAGCGCGTATTCGATCCCGGAGTCGGAGCTGGCGAATCTCTTTGTTCAGTATTATGTGGGCGCGGACGGGATCGTGATCGACGTTACGAGCGGAAGAGAGGTCAATCCCTTCGATATACCGAATCCGTACGATCTTTCCAAGCTGAAGGAACTGGAGCCGTTATGGACCCAGTATACGAATTCATCACCGGTGACCTCCGTATCCCAGGATGACTATCTGAAGGCCAAGAATTCCGAGACCACCGGAAATAAAAGAGTGGATGTTTATACCTATCAGGTACTGAATGCATTTTTCTCCATGAATGTCCGGGATTCGGAGACAAACAGTCTCGATGCGGATATGAAGCGGCTTTACAGTGCCTATAAGACCCTGAAGAAGAACGGGAAGGACGAAGAGGCGGAGATCGTCTATTCGCTGATGGCAAATGTGGATGCCGCAAGGCGGAGCATCGTCATGAACAAGCTTACCATGCTGGATGAAAATGCGCTGGCAGTCCTGTATGATATAGCCTCCGGAAAGTACTACACCACCAAGGGCAATTTCAAAAGCCCCTATACGGAAGGGGATATCAAATATAATGAACCCGGATATCTGAAGACGCTGAAAGAGGCGCTGATGGATGTCAACGGAAAGAAGGTCAAGTCGGATGTAGATGTGGTTTTCCAGGGAGATCCCAACGTGATCTCAGCCATTGGGGACTGTATCGAGAAATGCCAGGAATCCTACTACGATTATGAGTCCAGAGCTCTGGCGGATGCGGATTCCGTGCTGGGACATGCACAGTATGCATTTTCCAGACAGGTGATAGATGAGATCTCCACATCCGGCGTCGGCAATTCCATCACCTATCTGAGAGACGTAAGAAATATCACGGAAAATGTCATCAGGAATGCGGAGAGTGAGATCTATCTTCTGGACCGGTCGCTTCTGAATCTTGCAGAGTCGAAGTATGAATCTGCAGTATCTGCAGGAGCTTCCTCCTCATATTCCAGAGAGGTGGCCCGGGGGGCTTCCGCTGCAGCAACGGAGAATATCCTGAACACGGAGATGGATGAGCTGGAAGAGAAGAGGACGGAGTTGGAATTCCTGATCGATGCATACAAAATGCGGGCCAGCGCTGCAGACGGGCTGCTGTATGTGAAGGGATGCATCGCCTCCACCACGGAGCTTTATCAGAAGGTTCCGAATGATGATTTCCGGTCCAGGGCCAACGGCTCCATCGACAGTCATCTGGCCTGGCTCAGTGAAACGGCGGAGGAGGTCCGGAAATCGGATGAGAGTCTGAAATCCGAGCTGGACAAGCTGAAGGAGAAGAAGGAAGAACTCCAGAGGAATAGAGATCAGGAGCTGGACAATAATAATCTGGCAGCTGCGAAGCTGTATGATCAGAAGATCGCGGCTGTGGACCGGGATATCGCAACTGAGGCGGCCCGAGTAGGGAAGAGCGCGGATTCGGAGCTGGCAAACCAGATCGTGAATGATGCTCTGGAGGAGCTTGCGAAGGATCCGAATGCGGATGTATCAAATGAGGTTGCAGCGCTGAACGGCCTTCAGGCATATGATGCGCTGGAGAAGCTGTATACCAGACTGGATGAGGCCGGCAATACATCGGGATCCGGGTATCGGACCGGCGAGAGTGTCGATGAATTAAAGGCAAATCAGATCAGGGAGGAGGCATTGGCGAAGCTGGAGGCAGATCCGGACGCGGATGTTTCCGATGAGATCTCGGCATTGTACGGAATGGGAGCAGGGGATGTTCTGGATCAGCTGTTTGAACGGCTGGATGAACTGGGGAACAGCTCCGGTGCGGAGTTCCGTCCGGGAAGCGAGTCTCTCAGTGAGCTTGCGGAGCAGACGACGGATCAGGCGCTGAGAACCCTTGAATCGGATCCGAATGCGGACATGTCCGGTACGGTTGCTCTGCTGAAGGGACTCGGAGATCGGAATGCACTCAGTGAGTTATATGATAAGCTGGATGAACTGGGAAATACCACCGCTTCGGAGTTCCAGTCCGCCAGAGATTCCGTCGGGAAGCTGGCAGATGAGGCACTGTCGGATGTAATGGAACGTCTGGCGCAGAACCCGAAGGAGGATGCATCGTGGACCATCGCGCTGCTGAAGGCAATGGGCGCGGAGGATGACCTGGAACAGCTGTGTACAAAGCTGGACGAAGCAGGGAATAACACCGGGCGGGAGTATCGTTCGGAAACGACCTCCATTTCCGCACTGGCGGAGAAGCTTCTGAATGATGCGCTGGGTAAGCTTTCCTCAAATCCGAAGGCAGATGTTACTTCTACAGTGGCTGCACTGAATGAAATGAAGGTCAGTGATCCGGTGGGCGGAAAGAGTGCCGGGGAAGCACTGGAGAAGCTGTATGAGAAACTGGATGAACTGAATAACAACTCAGGATTGGAATTCCGTCCGGAATCAGAACTGATCAGTAAGCTTGCAAAGAAGGAACTGGATGATGCAATGAACAGAGTATCACTGAATCCCAGTGCGGACGTTTCCGGTTCCGTGGCAATACTGAAGGCTATGGGAGAGGATGCGGCTCTGAAGGAGCTGACGGATAAGCTGGATCATTCAGGAAATGATACCGGCGCCGAATATCGCGGTTCCTCTGTCACCAGCAAGACATTGATCGATAAAATCCTGAATGATGCACTGTCGAAGCTGGATATGGATCCCAATGTGGATGTTTCCGGTTCCGTGGCTGCTATGGAGGCCATAAAGGAGAAAGGCCCCCAGAGCAAACAGCTGGCGGAGGAAGCACTGAATACACTGTATGCGAAGTTGCAGGAGGCGGGCAATGACTGCGGGGAAGCCTTCCGGAAGGGAAATCCGTCGGATGATGAGATAGCGGACAGGATCCTGGAGGATGCACTGGCAAAGCTTGCCGGAAATCCGAAGGAGGATGTGACTGCAGCCGTGGCGGCCCTCAGTAATATGAATGCGAAGGAGCAGCTGGACAAGCTGGATCAGAAGCTGGATGAGCTGGGAAATACTTCCGGCGCAGCTTTGAGGCCGGGTCAGGGTTCAGGAAGCGGCTCCGGCTCAGGAAGCGGCTCCGGCTCGAGTAGTGGCTCCGGCTCAGGAAGCGGCTCCGGCTCAGGAAGTGGCTCCGGCTCGGGAAGCGGTCCCTCCGAGGCGGCTCTGCGAATGACTGAGGATGATATCCGAAGCGCACTTCGGAGTTCCTTCGGTAAATCAGTAGATGATATGGATGCATCAGAGCTGGCAACGGCAACGACGGTGGTTTCGCAGTTCGGAAAGGAAGGAAATGCGGCTGCCCGTACCCTGGCAACAAATCTTGCCAATCTAATGCGGTCCAAGAACAATAAAGATCTGTACAACCAGTATAAGGACAAGAATCCGGAGTATATCAGCCTGAAGACCGTCGGACTCTGCACCTCGTGCAGATACTATTATGACACATCCAAACGAACCGCCACCATGACCCAGAGTGTCAGAGTGCTGATCTTCCGGAGCGGATCGGGTCAGGTTGAACTGAATGGAAAGACAGAGGACCTGATCTATAAAGCGGTTATGGACGGAGATGTATATATCTCCGAGGATGATGCAATCGAACTGCTTGGATGTAGTTCGGAATACATTCCGAATTCCCAGTATGCAGTATGTATAACCGAATCCATGGAGAGTAAGGCAGAAGAGGTTCTCAGCTCTCTGATGGAATGACAGAAGCTAAGAGGAATAAAAGATGGCAGATTATCCTATCATATCAGATGTAAGTTCATACATAGTGAGGAAGCTCCGGGAGAAAATGTGTCCGGAGCCGATCCCCTCACCCAACAATATAGAAGTATCCTCCCCGGCATCCCAGGATGTGGATTATCTGGTGGGCGTTTATCTCTACAATATCGAGGAAGACCTTCAGGTCACCACGCCACGGATGATCGAACGGGGGAGGGCAGAATTAACAAGGCCGCCAAGACCATTTGCACTTTATTATATGGTCTTTATAAACGCCGGAGGCCAGGCAGGCCTCAAGGCGGACGATATGCAAAAGATCATCGGTAAGATCGCGCAGATAGTCAATGACAATAACTCTGTGCGCCCCGATGAACTGCAGTCATGGCTCACCACACAGGAACCTCCGATCGTACTGTCTCAGGCGAAGATAAGTCTGGAGGAGAAGGTCAGGGTGTGGCAGGCGATCAATAAACCATACCAGATCAGCCTGTTCTACAAGGCGGCACCCGTGTACCTGTCCAGTGCCGAGGTGATTCAGACACCTCGCGTTGTGGATGCGAGCATATCGCTGCATGTAGCAGGGGACGACCAAACATAAGGGTTTCAGTGTTATTGTCTCCAAGGTTTGAGATCGCAGGGGGGTTACGCCCGTGCAGAGGAAAGGAGGAATCGAAATGGCAGCTTCTGTTATCCGTGCCAAACTGGATCTTTTGATAAGGCTGTATGACACGACAACGGGAGCCACAGTAGACGAGAGAAATGTATTGTTTATGAGAGACGGTGTGCCCGTCAGGCCGGAAGCCAGAGGCGCAGGGGTTTTCGTATTTATCAATACCGGCAGGGAAGACTTTCTCATGCGGATCGATGTATATGGTTATGATACTTACGAAACCGGCGTTCGTTATGAAGAGTTGGACGATGGAATTCCGGTCTGCCATGTGTTCCTGATGCCATCGGAGAACACAGTGAGAGGGAGGAACACACTCAGTTTCTCGGGGACTCTTCCTTTTCTTAAGAAGATCGAAGCAGTAAATCTGAACAGACCTATATGCCTTACGGGAGAAAAAAATGCAAGAACCGGTGCCATATCGGTATTTCACCCGGCGGGCGGCAGCATTTTGCTGGATACGTTTTATTACGGTTTACTGTCGGCTGACAGGCAAAGCTATGAAAAAATCGAGATTGAGAAGATGAGTTCGCCGAAATCTATCATACTGAAGCGGCCGATCACAGGGGCTTTTGCTCCGAATCTGCCGATTGCGAGGATCGTATACGGAGTCGTGGATGCTGAGGGACATTATACTCTCAGAGTTCAGGATGAAGGGAAGGATACCAGGTATCTGGTACGGTACCAGGTCGGAGATGAGGTAAGGTTTCAGGTAGTTGATTTTTATGATCAGGAGGTACTGCAGTGAGTTTATTGGTGGCAATGGGAGGAAATCTCCTTTGTTCTATGGGTACCGCGCCCGCGCCCATCAAGGTGACATCTCAGACGAAGGTTCTGACGGAAGGAAAACCGGCAGCAACCATTCAGGACGGTGCACCGGCGTCAAATGTGGGACCCTTCGGGATGTGCACATCGCTTGCAAATCCGACAGTTGCATCTGCAACGGCAGCGGCTATGGGTGTACTGACACCACAGCCCTGTGTGCCGGCTCCGGCCGGTACATGGATTCCAACCAAGCCGAAGGTGCTGATCGATGGAAAGCCATGTCTTACGCAGGATTGCAAACTGGCCTGTGCATATGCAGGTCAGATTTCTGTGACACTTCCGGGACAGACAAAGACGAATGCGAATTGATTCTTCTCGGTAAAACTTAGAAAGAAAGGAAAGAAAAAGATGGCAGATTATTTATCACCTGGGGTATATGTAGAAGAATATGATAATTCCCCGAGAGGTATTGAAGGAGTTGGAACAAGCACAGCCGGTTTCGTCGGCCTCGCCGAGAAAGGTCCGGTATCAGGTGCTCCGGTATTTGTACAGAGCTTCAAGGCATTTAAGCAGAATTTCGGTGGATACTTAAACGAGTTCACCTATGGCGAGTACAGATATCTTGCAAATAGCGTAGAGCAGTTTTTCGCAAATGGCGGAAACAGATGCTTCGTAATGAGAGTTGCGCCGAAGGATGCTGAGATCGCTTCTGCAGAGGCAGGACTTGTAACCATTAAGGCAAAGAACCCGGGTTCCTGGGGCGATAAGATTCAGATCACTCTGAATTCCGTTAAGCGCCACAAGATCCAGCTGGTAGAAGATACCGATATCGGATACAAGGCAAAGACAACTGACGGCCTGAAGGAAGGCGACATCGTTGAATTCGAAGGAACCTATACAAGGATCAAGACCATCATGGATAACATGATCACCTTCGAGGATGAACTTCCGGACAAGGCTGTGGACAGCAACATCATTCCCAAGTCTGTGCTCTATGTTGTTACATTTGACATGAGCGTACGTTATGCAGACGAGGCTGAGCGTTATTCGGATCTTACGTTTAATGCAAAATCTCCTCAGTATATCGGAGCCAGGCTTGCAGTCAGTGAGCTGGTTGACGTTGAGATCGAGCCTATGGAAGAGGCAGGCGACCCGGTTGAAGCAATCCTCGGTGAGGGCGAGACCAGCGGAGCTTTCTTCCTGGAGGGAGGATCTGACGGTACAGTTTCCAAGGTAAATGCAGGAACCTTCATCGGTGAAGACAATGGCCCCGGTAAGCGTACCGGACTGCAGGCATTTGTTGAGAACAGCAATATCAGCATGATCGCAATCCCCGGTGTTACAATCCCTGAGGTTGTAGTTTCACTGGTAGGTCACTGCGAGAATCAGAGAAATCGTTTTGCTGTTATCGATATGCCGAAGGATTATTACAAGCCGGCAGATCTGGTTAACTACAGAAGCATGATCGATTCCACCTATGCAGCTATGTATCATCCGTGGATCGAGGTATTTGATCCGTCTTCCAACAAGGCTGATTACATTCCTCCGTCAGGTGCGGTTATGGGTATTTATGCAAGAACGGATCAGAGCAGAGGTGTTCATAAGGCACCTGCAAATGAGACTGTTTTCTGCACAGGCCTGAAGACCAATTATACCAAGGAGGAGCAGGATCTTCTGAATCCGGAAGGCATCAACCTGATCCGCGCACTTCCCGGACAGGGAATCCGCGTATGGGGTGCACGTACTGCTTCAACCAATGCGACATTCAAGTATGTCAATGTTCGCAGACTCTTCATTTATGTGGAAGAGAGTATCAAGGCAAATACCAACTGGGTTGTATTCGAACCGAACGATGCAACACTTTGGCAGAGAGTTCAGCTGTCGGTATCCGGATTCCTTGACGGACTTTGGAGAAACGGCATGCTGGCCGGTGACTCACCGTCTGCCGGATATTTCGTTGAGATCGGACCTTCGACTATGTCAAGGGATGATATCGTAAACGGCAGACTGATTTGTAACGTAGGTATCGCTCCGTCCAGACCGGCTGAGTTTGTGATCTTCCGTGTAACGCAGTTCACATCCGAAGCACAGTCCGGTGGAGAAGGCTGAGACAATGAAACAGAATAAAGAAAGGGAGATAATAAAATATGGCAGCTAATACATATGATAACGGTAAAGGATCCTATTATCCGTTGACAAAAATGAACTTTCTGGTTACTGTTTCTGAGGTCGCAGGAACTGCCGCGTTCTCAGAGGTAACCGGTGTAGAAGGATCGGTAGATGTTATCGATTTCAGACAGGGCAACTC
>CADBOW010000195.1 GCA_902796375.1 uncultured Lachnospiraceae bacterium
ATACCTCAGACTTATGAAGATTCCCACCGCGGAGACGATCATTCCCGGAATATATCCCCCGGTTGCGCTGTTGATATTCACCAGAAGCATACCGATGGTCTGCGCATAAAAGCAGAGCCGGTATACATTTCCCTTGTTCAGATCCAGGCCGGTATTCTTCGCTATGCTCCATGCGATCAGCATATACAGCAGAGATGCCAGCAGGTATTTCCCCACAAGTATGACCATCATGACGATACCGATCAGCACCACGGCGATATAAAAGCCTGGGATCGCTTCGATCAGCATCTGCCGGTCAAAGCCTTCCGGAAAATAATCCGAAACCCTTCCCTCCAGAAGCACCTGGTGGGAACCGTTGACACTGATCACCGCCTGCACCTTCCTGCTTCCAATGGCAAACACCAGCCGATCCGCATCAAAGGAATCCTCCGCCACCACAGCTCCTGAAGTATCCACGATCACATCGCAGCTTCCCAGGTCCACCCGGAACCGTTCCTTCGAATTCATAACTCCATCGGTCACACGGAAATCCGGAAGCTGATTTGTAAAGAGATCCTTCAGACCTCCCAGGTGGATCAGGGTGGCAGTAACCGGGATCACATATTGCATTGTTATGAGGATCAGTCCCATCAGAAGAACATATTTCACAAAGCGGCTGACCTTCAGCATGGAAAGTCCGATCAGCTTCTTCGGGCTGACGATGGACAGACGCAGCTGCTCTATGACCGAAATCTTCTCAGGCACCTCGAAATCCAGCTGGGACTCCGGTGCCGGCTCCTCCGGCTCCCGGGGCTGTTCCGGCGAAGGTTTCCTCGGATCCTCCTCATATTTCCGCCGTTCCTCATCATTTAAATAATTTCTCATATCAAGCTCCCGTCACTTCTCTTCCGGTCCCTTCAGCAGACCGAAATGCTCCAGTGCCTTTCGGATCCCTCCCTGCTCCACATCCGCTGTCACAAAATGTGCCGCTCTCCGGCATGCTTCACTTCCCTTTGCCATCGAAACGGCATGTGCCGCAAACTGCAGCATTTCCAGGTCATTGTTGCTGTCGCCGAAGGCATAGGTGCACTCATGGGGACAGGAAAAATAATCCAGCAGAACCTTCATTCCCGAAGCTTTGGAATATCCCACGGGCTCTACCTCGAAGAAGCCTCTGCCCCGGTGGATATACACAAAATCCTCTGCGATCTCCCGCCGGAAGCGCTCCAGATCCGAGGTGTCATCATACCAGCCGGAGAATTTGTCAAAACGAAAATCCGGGCCGTAAATGTCCGTCTGAACCGGATAGTCCGCCGACTTCAGCTCCTCCGCAAGGGGCCGGATATATGGCATATCCAGTTCCCTGTCATAGCCGCAATAATCCGAGTATTCGAAGAAGGACTGCATCCTGCATTCCCTGCAGATCTCCGCCAGACGATAGCAGCGTTCTCTCGGGATCTCGTGGTGATGAAGCACCTCCCCATGATACTCGATATAGGTTCCGCAGCCACAGATCACACCATCGAAACAGGCCTCCTGCAGAATCTCTTCCACATTACAGCGGACCCTTCCGGTATTGATGAAAATCAGATTCCCGGCATGACGGGCTGCCTGCAGGGCAACCTTCGCATCTGCCGGGAACAAATGTCTATCATCCTCTGTGATCAGTGTACCGTCAATATCAAAAAACAGAAGATTTCTCATGAATTCTCCTTATCGTCCGGTCACATTTCCTACAGCTGCCGAAGCAGGTTGACCATCTCGATGGCACCCAGTGCGCAGTCATAGCCCTTATTTCCTGCCTTTGTACCTGCGCGCTCTACTGCCTGCTCGATATTATCCGTAGTCAGGATCCCGAACATGACCGGAATGCCGGACTCCATGGAGGTCTGTGCGATCCCCTTGGATACCTCGGCACATACATAATCATAATGACTGGTCTGACCGCGGATCACAGCCCCCAGACAGATCACAGCATCATATTTCCCGGACATGGCCATCTTCTTTGCAACCACGGGGATTTCAAAAGCACCCGGAACCCAGGCAACCGTGATATCCTCTTCCTTTACATTATGACGTACCAGTCCGTCTTCGGCTCCGCCCACCAGCTTCGATACGATGAATTCATTAAAGCGGGCAGCCACGATACCGATCTTGATTCCTTCTGCTACTACATTTCCTTCAATCTTCTTCATAGTATTATCCTTTCTCTACACATCCTCCAGGATATGTCCCATTTTCTCCTTCTTCGTCTGCAGGTAGAACCTGTCATAGCTGGAGGGCGCGATCTCGATGGGAACCCGTTCCACGATCTCCAGACGATACCCTGCCAGTCCGTAGATCTTGGAGGGATTGTTGGTCAGGAGCCGCATCTTCCGTACCCCCAGATCCACCAGGATCTGTGTACCGATGGTATAATCTCTGGCATCCTCCGGAAAGCCCAGCTCCAGATTGGCCTCTACGGTATCTCTTCCCCTGTCCTGCAGCGCATAGGCCCGGATCTTGTTGATCAGACCGATCCCGCGTCCTTCCTGACGCATATACAGGAGCACTCCTCTTCCCTCAGCCGCGATCCGCTTCATGGCCGCATCCAGCTGCTCTCCGCAGTCACATTTCATGGAGCCGAAGGCGTCTCCTGTAAGGCATTCCGAGTGAACCCGTACCAGCACCGGAGTCCCGTCCGTCACGTCACCCATGGTCAGCGCCACATGATGCTCTCCGTTCAGCTTATTGATATAGCCGTGGATCATAAAATTTCCGTAACGGGTAGGAAGCTTTGCCTTCGTTACCTCTTCGACAAATATCTCATGTTCCTTCCGGTACTGAACCAGCTTCTCTATGGTAGTGATCTTCAGCTGATGCTCCTTCGCAAATACAAGAAGATCCTCCAGCCGCGCCATGGTCCCGTCGTCCTTCATGATCTCACAGCAGAGACCTACCGGCTGAAGTCCGGCGAGTCTGCAGAGATCCACCGTGGCCTCTGTATGGCCGTTTCTCTCTATGACCCCTCCCGGCTTCGCCTCCAGAGGGAACATATGCCCCGGTCTTCGAAAGTCTTCCTTCTTTGTATCCTTTGCCGCAAAGGCTCTGGCTGTGATCCCCCGCTCCTCAGCGGATATTCCGGTGGTTGTGGATACATGATCCACCGATACCGAAAATGCAGTGCAGTGATTGTCTGTGTTCACGATACACATCTGGGGCAGATTATATCTGTCTGAGTAGGACGGATCCATAGGCATACAGATCAAGCCCCGTGCATATTTGGCCATAAAATTGACGTTCTCCGTAGTAGCAAACTCTGCAGCACAGATCACGTCTCCTTCATTCTCCCGATCTTCATCATCCATGATCACCACCGGACGTCCGGCCCTGAGATCCTCCAAGATTTCCTCGATCGTATTTAATTCTGCCATAGTTCCTCCTGTAACAACTCGAAGTTCACGGGATAACATCAAAGTTATCCCGTGAGACCGCAAGCTAGATCATTCCATGCTCTGCCAGAAAATCCAGTGTAAGACCGCCGGCTTGGGAGCCTGCATCCTCCTTCTGATGAAAGGACAGGAGCCGGTCCACATATTTTCCGATCAGATCATTTTCGAGATTGACACCGTCCCCGACCCTTCGTTCGGAAAGCGCTGTCACCTCTCTTGTGTGAGGGATCACGGAAACCTGAAATCCGGTCTCATCAACTGCCGCAACGGTAAGACTGATCCCGTCGATGGCTATGGATCCCTTCTCTACGATATATTTCAGGATGGAGGCCGAAGCCTCGATCCGATACCAGACTGCATTCTCCTCCTTCCGGATGGATGCGATCCGTCCGGTGCCGTCAATGTGTCCGGATACGATATGTCCTCCGAACCTGCCGTCTGCGGCCATGGCCCGCTCCAAATTCAGAGAATCACCGATCCCCAGCCGGCCCAGAGTGGATCTTCGCAGGGTTTCCGCCATCACATCCGCGGAAAACCGATCCTGTCCCAGTCGGATCACCGTAAGACATACTCCGTTCACGGCAATACTGTCACCGATCTTTGTTCCTTCCAGCACCTTTCCGGCCCGGATGGACAGTACAGCCGATACGGAACCCCGTTCCACGGACAGGAGCGACCCTGTCTCCTCAACGATCCCGGTAAACATCAGTCACGTCCCTCAATGTTAAACGGATTCAGATCTGCCGAAAGAACCTCTGTCACGATCCTGGACTCCAGCTCCACCGGAGGTCTGTCCTCATCATCATCGTCACTTGCCGATGTGCCGGATACCTGATGTGTCGGAATGGAATCCGCAGTATCCCAGCCATCATCAGCGGATTCTGCCTCTTCCTTCGTATCTTCCCAGGTTGTATCCTCTTCTTCGACCTTCGCCTCTGCCTCTGTTTCCGCCTTGGCCTTTGCTGCCGCTTCTGCCTTGGCAGCCTGCTCCGCCTCATGATCCGCTACGGGATTTGCGGAGATCCAGCCTACCGGACGGGGCTCAGCCGTCTCAACATCGATATTCTCATCTTCCTCAACCTCTTCGCCTACCATATATCTGGCATAGAGGTCACCGCCAGGAAGGATCTCAGATTCGATCAGTCGCAGCGGAAGCGCATCCTCTACGAAGTTGACACCCTCACCTTCCACCGGCGTCATGGCCGTAATACCACCGAAGATCTTCGGTGCGATGAATGCAACCACTTCATTTACCAGTCCGTCTCTCAGAAGACTCCAGGTCAGATTTCCGCCACCCTCGGACATAACTCCGCTGATCTCCATCTCACCCAGCTTCTCCAGAAGCGCTTCCATATCAATATGTCCGTCCTTCTCCGGAATCTGCAGCACATGTGCGCCTGCCTCCTCCAGAGCGGGGATCTTCTCCTTCGATTCCTCGGACATCCGCTCGCTGGCAGCGATATATGTCTCGATCTTGCCGGCGGTCTGTACTACCTTTGCATCCAGCGGTGTCTGTAAATGCGTATCGCAGATGATACGGATCGGTGCACGGTCCTTCTGTCTGCGGTTATCCAGCATCGGATCATCTGCAAGGATCGTTCCGATCCCCACCATGATCGCCTGATACTGATTTCGGAGTCCTCTTACACGTCCCCGCGCGAAATCTCCGGAAATATAACGACTGGCACCGGTGGTCGTAGCGATCTTACCATCCAGGGTCATGGCATATTTCATAACCACATAAGGACGTTTCGTCGTAATATAATGGAAATATACCAGGTTCAGTGCATCACACTCTTTCTTCATGCAGCCGGTCACTACCTCGACCCCATGCTGACGAAGAGTCCAGATCCCCCGTCCGTTTACCTTCGGATTCGGATCTGCAGAACCCACATAAACCGTACGGATCCCCTGATCCAGGATCGCTGCCGTACAGGGCGGCTGCTTTCCGGAATGTGCACAGGGTTCCAGTGTTACATACATCTCCGCGCCATGCGCAGACTCCGTCAGACTGTTGATTGCTTCCCTCTCTGCATGCGGCATACCATATCCGGTATGATA